>CAZJEJ010000001.1:0-21719 GCA_964544945.1 uncultured Gammaproteobacteria bacterium
GATTATCCCCAGCAACCACTGTCTAATCATTGGAAAACCTCTGTGAATCTAAATAAGTGGGATGGTTTTCTGTTAACCACGGTTTAATGACCCCGGTTCGAAGCCATTGTTTATCGCTGCTTTCTAATAACCGGCCTTTAAGGTGCCCCGATCACTCCTGCTTCGATCTGGGGCTCCTTACTTTATTGAATACCGGCAATGTACGCCGCGACTGCTTTTATTTCCTGCTCTGTCATACGTGATGCCACACTACGCATGACTTCGCCCGCATCGTTAGCTCTCAGACCCGACTGAAATTTCCGCAGCTGCGAGGCAAGATATTCCGGATGTTGTCCTTTAAGCGAAGGAAAACCGGCTGGTGCTAAACCCTCGCCGCCAGGGCTATGGCAACTCATACACGCGGCGACCGATGTCTCGGTAATTCCGCCCCGGTAAATACTCTCACCCTGGGCAACAAGACTATCATCAAACGCCACCGGTCTCGCTTTTTGGCTAGAATAGAAAGCGGCGACATTCTGCATGTCGGTTTCGCTTAGCATGGTGGCCATACCCAGCATAATTGGGTTGGCACGGCTGCCCGATTTGAAATCCTGCAATTGCTTGACCAGGTATTTAGTGTTTTGGCCTGCCAGGATAGGCCAGGTGCCGGCAGCACTATTGCCGTCTACACCATGGCAACCGGCGCACAGGGCGCTTTTTACTTTGCCTGCTTCGTGGTCGCCTGCCAGCAGTGTGAATGACATCAAACTGGAAATTACCAGCAAGACGATTCCAATATGACCTGTTTTCATAGAGTCTCCTGAGATGATAGAGATACGGCAATTAAACGCGAGTATGTATATCATAGATCATCCTCTCGTTAAAAGGAGTAATAATAGATAACCGTGATGAAGTTATTTCAACAAACTCAGTTTCTAACCAGTGCATTCGAGTTATCGCAGCTGCCACCCGATCACGGTATCGAGGTTGCTTTTGCTGGCCGCTCGAACGCGGGGAAGTCTACCGCCATCAATTGCCTGACAAGGCAGCACAAGCTGTGCAAGACGAGCAAAACGCCCGGGCGTACGCAGCTTATCAATTTCTTTTCGCTAGATAGTGATCGAAAACTGGTTGATCTGCCTGGCTATGGTTTTGCCAGGGTATCAAAAAAGATGCGTGGCCACTGGAATCAGGTGCTGTCAACCTTTTTGCTACAGCGCGTTGCCTTGCGTGGTCTTGTTATAGTGGTAGATATTCGGCGCGGTATCTCCGATATGGATCAGGCGCTAATCGATATGGTGGGCTCTAGCCTTGCACTACACATCCTGTTGACCAAATCAGACAAGCTCTCCCGATCTGCTGTCAGGCGCGCCGTCGAGCAGGCACAGGAAAAACTGGGTAACGACCGTCATAGTGTATCCAGCCTGTCTGCTTTAAACCTGGTGGGTCTGGATGAACTCGAGCGCAAGTGTGGGCAATGGCTTGATTTCGGGTAGGCTTCCTGGTTCCTCGCGCGATAATAAAAAACCCTGGCAGTAAACTGCCAGGGACAAAAGTTTGACCCAGATGGGGTATCCAGGTCATCATCCGCTCATAGGAGGGAGAACGGACATCTTCGCGCTGGGCTATAGCGCTGGAATATAGACTTTCCAGACACGAGAAAGTTCATTCAGCATCCGCTTTTATAATTCAACCTGAAAATATTGCTTTTCTTTTTTTGCTCTTTCCCAAATCGGGTGAAGCACTAGCGGTCGAATGAATTCGACCCTACCAAACCAGGTTAAGCAAAATAGCTTGTAGGGCCGAATTTATTCGGCCATAAGATATCCGGGGAAACGGTCTGCCTAATGGGCTTCATGCCAGTTCTTGCCTACGCCAGTATCGACCTCCAGTGCCACCGACAGTGTGGCCGCTTGCCTCATCAGGCGGGCGACCGCGTCTCGTGTCCGTTCAACATCGGCTTCGGCTACTTCGAATACCAGTTCATCGTGTACCTGCATAATCATTTTCGTTTGGTCGCCATCGTCAATCAGCCATTGGTGTACCTCGATCATCGCACGCTTGATGATGTCCGCTGCGCTGCCCTGCATGGGCGCATTGATCGCCGTGCGTTCAGCATACTGACGCTGCACCGCGTTACGCGCATTGATGTTCGGTAAATACAGGCGACGGCCAAAAACAGTTTCGACATATCCCTGGTCTCGTGCTAATTGCCTGGTTTCTTCCATGTAACGACGCACGCCCGGATAACGCTCGAAATAAATATCAACATATTGCTGCGCGGCTTTACGGCCGATATTTAATTGCTTCCCCAGCCCAAATGCGGACATGCCGTAAATCAGGCCAAAATTGATCGCCTTGGCGGCTCGCCTCTGGTCGTCGCTCACCTGGTCCGGCGCCTCACCAAACACTTCGGCTGCAGTCGCGCGATGAACATCCTGTCGGTGTTCAAATGCACTCAGCAAGCATTCGTCCGCCGACAGGTGCGCCATGATTCGCAATTCGATTTGCGAGTAATCCAGTGCCAGAATGCGTTTACCGGAATCGGCGACAAAGGCTTCGCGGATACGTCTTCCCTGCGCCGTTCGGACTGGAATATTCTGTAAATTAGGGCTGGTCGACGAGAGCCGCCCGGTCGATGCGACCGCCTGTTGATACGAGGTATGAACGCGCCCGGTACGCAAGTCGATTTCCAGCGGTAATTTGTCTAAATAGGTGGTTTTCAGTTTATTTAATCCACGATGCTCAATAATCAGGGCGGGGATTTCGTATTTGTGCGCCAGTTCCTCGAGGACGTCTTCGGCGGTAGAGGGTTGCCCCCTGGGTGTTTTTCGTAATACAGGCAATTCGAGCTTTTCGTACAGAATCGCCTGGATTTGCCTGGGCGAGCTGAGGTTGAATACCTCTCCCGCTTCGGCATAAATGCTGGTTTCTATCTCACCGAGTTGGCGGTCTACCTCCAGAGCCTGTTTTTGCAATAACGACGGGTCCACTAGCACCCCGTTTTGTTCCAGCTTGAGTAACACTTCGACTAGTGGCATTTCTATCTGGCGATAGACCTCGTCGAGTGGCTTGTCCTGTCGCAATAATGGGCTCAAATGCTCGTGCAACTGTAAAGTAATATCGGCGTCTTCGGCTGCGTAATGCGTCGCCTGGTCGAGCTCTACCTGGTCAAAAGTGACCTTTTTGGCGCCCTTGCCTACCACATCTTCGAAATGGACGGTATCGCGCTTCAGGTAATATTTCGCCAGGTCATCCATGTTGTGTCGGCTGGCAGTAGAATTGAGGACGTAGGATTGCAACATCGTATCGTGTGCGATGCCCTGCAGGTAAATACCCTCGCCGATGAAAATGTGGCTATCGTATTTGATGTTCTGACCGATCTTGCCTATCGCCGGATTTTCTAGAACAGGTTTCAGGCTTGCGAGCACCTGATCTTTTTTCAATTGCCTCGGTACCCCGGCATAATTGTGTGCAAGCGGAATATAACACGCCTGTCCTGGCTCGATAGACAATGAAATACCCACCAGTTTGGCGAGCATATAGTCGGTGCTGGTGGTTTCGGTATCGATCACAAACTGGGTAGATTTTTTCAATTTATCTACCCAAAGCTGGAATCTCTCCTCGCTAACAACACATTCGTATTCTGCTTTCGGGGTATCTTCCAGAGGCTGTACAGGCGCCGGGGTGCCCGATCCCAGTCCCTCGTACCAGCGGGTAAATCCAAATTGCTGGTAATAGGCCGCCAGGGCTCCAGTATCTGCTTCTCCCTGCACCAGGTCTTCAATTTCGAGACCGGTATCGCAATCGAGCCTGATTGTCGCGAGATGGTACGACATCGGTAAAAATTCGAGTGATTCGCGTAAATTTTCACCCACCTTGCCTTTGATTTCTTTCGCGTGATCCATTACGCCCTGCAAGCTACCGTATTGCGCCAGCCATTTACTCGCGGTTTTGGGCCCGACCTTTGGCACGCCCGGAATATTGTCGGAACTGTCGCCCATCAAAGCGAGGTAGTCGATGATTTGATCCGGTCTAACCCGAAACTTTTCTGGCACCGTCGCTTCGGTCATGATGTGGTTGTCCATGGTATTGATCAGCCGGACATTAGCATTGACCAGTTGCGCCATATCCTTGTCGCCAGTCGATATCAATACACTAAATCCCTGATTCGTCGCTTCAACGGTGAGCGTGCCTATGACATCGTCCGCCTCTACACCTTCGATCACTACTAATGGCAAACCCAGCGCTTTAATGATTTGATGCAGGGGTTCGATCTGTACCCGCAAATCATCCGGCATCGGTGGCCGGGTGGCCTTGTACTCTGGGTAAATATCGTTGCGGAAAGTCTTGCCCCTGGCGTCGAATACGACTGCGATATTATCCGGCTGCTCATCGTTAATCAGTTTGCGCAGCATATTCAGTACGCCATAAATTGCGCCGGTCGGTTCTCCGTTATGGGCCATATTCTTCAAAGCAAAGAAAGCCCTGTACAGGTATGAGCTGCCGTCGATCAATACCAGTTTTTTTTGATTCTTATTAGCCATGTTGTTGCGTTACGATGCCAGCTCGGGAAACCCCGAATAAACCAGTAAACCCAGGCGATCGATAGTATCACAGCAACGGCAGCTTCCTACTTTCCAACACAAAATTTGGAAAAAATTTCCCCGAGCAAATCTTCCGTAGAAAACTCGCCGGTGATTTCATTGAGATGTTGCTGAGTTTCTCGCAGCTCCTCGGCGATTAACTCTCCCGCACAGGAAGCACGAATAATCTGCAGCGCCCGGGCCAGGCTGTCGCGAGCCCTGATCAAGGCATCGACATGCCGGCGGCGCGCCATAATAGTACGGTTATCCTGATTATAATCGGATACTTCCCCAGTGATCAGCGTAACCAGTTCCTCCCTGCCAACGCCTGTTTTGGTTGAAATATAGAGTGCATCATTATTTTTCTTCGGTTGTCCGGTTAATAGATCCTGCTTACTGTAAATCAGGTGATAATTACTCTTTTTGAGACGTTCGATTATGTGCCGGTCGTCTTGCGTCATGCCTACCAGGGCATCGATCAGCACCAGCACAACATCGGCCTTGCGGATTTCCTCCCAGGCCCTTCTAACGCCTTCTATTTCTACCGGGTTATCCGAATCCCGCAGGCCCGCCGTATCGATGATGCGAAGAGGAATGCCCTTCAATGAAATTTGTTCGCGCACTACGTCGCGGGTGGTGCCTGGAATTTCGGTTACGATTGCCGCATCGTAACCGGCCAAATTATTGAGCAGGCTTGATTTTCCTGCATTGGGTAAGCCTGCAAGCGCAATACTCAGGCCTTCGTTTAGCACGCGCCCGTGTTCTGCTTGCGCCAGTATCTCACCCAGGGACACCAGGCAAGATTCGAGCCTGTCGCCGAGGCTGGCATCGGCGAGAAAATCGATTTCCTCCTCGGCGAAATCGAGCGCTGCTTCGATATAAACGCGCAATGCGACAATTTCATCGCACAATTGGTGTATCTGGGTGGAAAACAGCCCTTCCAGTGACCTGATAGCCGCCTTCGCCGCTGCGCGGCTACCCGACTCGATCAAATCCGCTATCGCTTCGGCCTGGGTCAGGTCAATTTTACCATTGAGGAATGCTCTTTCCGAAAATTCGCCCGCCCGTGCCAGCCTGGCACCTAGTTCGCACACGCGCTCGAGCAACATATCGAGTAGTACCGGTCCACCGTGTGCCTGAATTTCGACCACGTCTTCGCCCGTGAAAGAGTTTGGAGCCTGGAAATAAAAACACAGTCCATGGTCGATCGACGTGGCCTTGTTATCGAAGAATTTCCTGAACTGAACCCGGTTTTTTTGCAGGCTGGAAGCGGTTAGAGATTGGCCTACCTTGAGTGCCAGGGGGCCCGAGACGCGTACGATACCAATACCCCCAACGCCGGGTGGCGTGGCGATTGCGGCTATCGTTTCTATGGCTGGCACCGGCCCAATGCCTGACTCCTGGTTTGCCAGGCTCAGGTGCCTCCGGCTTCAATGCGTTTGGTAATAAGCCACTGCTGCGAAATCGACAGAATATTGTTGGTTACCCAATACAGGACCAGCCCGGACGGGAAGAAAGCAAAGAAAACGGTAAATATGAATGGCAGCGCCATCATCACTTTCGCCTGGATCGGATCCGGTGGCGGAGGATTGAGTCTTTGCTGTATCAACATGCTGATGCCCATAATGACCGGTAACACATAATAGGGATCCATTACCGATAAATCGTTGATCCAGAAAATAAACGGCGCCTGTCGCAGTTCCACGGTTTCGAGCAGCGCCCAGTAGAGCGAAATAAACACGGGTATTTGCACCAGTATCGGTAGGCAGCCTCCCATCGGGTTTATTTTTTCTGTTTTATACAGCTCCATCATCGCCTGGTTCATTTTCTTTCGATCATCCCCATAACGTTCCTTCAACGTCTTTAGGCGTGGGCTGACCTTCCGCATTTTGGCCATCGAGCGGTAACTGGTTTCTGACAGCTTGTAAAATACAGCCTTGACCGTAAAGGTCAGCAATATGATCGCCAGGCCCCAGTTTCCTACATATTTGCTGTAAAACGACAACAACCAGTACATGGGTTTAGACAAAAAGGTCAACACGCCATAATCGACCGTCAATTCCAGACCAGGGGAAATTTCTTCTAGTTGCTTGACTAGCTTGGGCCCCACGAATAACTGGCTGGTAAACTCGTACTGACTACCAGGCGCAATGACCCTGTTTTCCGATCTCAGACCAATCGTATAGGTCGCCGGCTGCTGCCTGGTGTTGGCAATCGAGTAGGCCAGGTTGGAATCGCCCGGCTCGGGTATCCAGGCCGAGAGAAAATAATGCTGCAGCATCGCAATCCAGCCACCGGTCGACTGTACCTTAAGACGCTCGTCTTCCATGTCGTCAAATTTGACCTTTTCATATTTGACTTCATCGTTGTAATACACGGCTCCCGTATAGGTATACAGCAACCTTGACTCCGATATCGGCCTCGCGCGTTGAAGCTGGCGATACTGACTACCCTGCCAGTCCACTGCGCTGTTATTTTTTACCCGATGGCTGACATCGATCAGGTAATTCCCGCGCCTGAAGACGTATGTTTTCGTCACTTCGATACCGTCCTGCATCCACACCAATGGCACGCTCAGTTCGTCTGCATTGTCCTCTAACCGGTATTCTTTCTTCGCTGCTCGATAGATACTGTAGTGGGTTGGCGCGGTATCTGTTCGGTTTCTGAGGCCACTTTGAATGACGTAGAGCGAATCAATATTGTTGTGAATTAACTCTAGCCCTTCATCGGGTTGCTCCAGAGATATCGGGTACTTTTTCAGTATGAGCGAACGAATGACGCCTCCACGGGTATCGATAACAGCCCTGATGACATCGGTTTCTACGATAATCTGCTTTTCAGGCGAGATCACCTCGGCCGCTTCTGGTATGGTCGCGCCAGTACCCGTAACCCCTCCTGCCTGATCAGGCAAGTCTTCGAACTGGGGCAGATCTTCGGCCGTTTGTGTTTTGCCAGGCTTACTGCTGGTTTCGACAGAGGACAGGGGCTGCTGCGGGCCATAATCGACTTGCCATTGTTGCCACATCAACACGCCAACAAAAACTAACGCTGCAAATAGGAAAAGCCGTGTATTGTCCATTTTTTAGATCGCGCCTGAGCCGTTGTCGGCCGACTTCGGGTTAGGAACAGGATCGTATCCACCAGCATGCCAGGGGTGGCAGCTGGAAAGCCTTTTGATCGCCAGATACAGCCCCCCGATAGCACCACGCTGATCGATCGCTTCAATCGCATACTGCGAACAACTCGGCGTATAACGGCAACTGTTGCCGAAATAGGGACTCAATAGGTATTGATAGGCGCGAATCGCAAGCGTCAGGAATTTTCGCATTGTTTGATCACTCTATTCCAGTATTTTTCGAGACTAATGTTCAGTTCCAGCCCAGCGATTAATAAAATAGGCCGCCGCACCATTACAACCACATCCCGGGCGGGCAAACGGTGCTGGTTTTTCCTAAAACTCTCCCTGATAATCCTCTTAATCCTGTTTCTATGCACAGCCTTGTGGATCTGCTTCCTGGCTATCGCAAACCCCAGCCTGGGGTACGAACCCGGGCAGCCCCGCACTAACAGAGTGATACAGGCGTCCCCGGTGCGAAAATTATTCTTAAATACCTGTCGATAATCGGAGGCGCCAGACAGTCTCAATCTTTTTGGAAAGGATTCCCCGGCAATTTTATCCACCACTAGGGGGTCAAGCGTGCCCTACCCTTGGCTCTACGCGCCTTAATAACTCCGCGGCCACCGCGCGTTTGCATGCGAGCACGAAAGCCGTGCGTTCTGGCGCGCTTCAAATTGCTCGGTTGGAAAGTACGTTTCATGTCTAGGGTCTCGGCTTAATAACTGTTTGGCGATTTCAACAAGGCGCGACAATGTACTTGCCTGACGGCCGTACGTCAATGTTTAAATGGCTTATTCACTATATTTTGAGCCCAGTGTTTGCACCAAATTGGCCCGGAGTCTGTGCATTGCGATCAACCCTTACCGTTACCAATCGAAGGTGGGGGTCTGGGTGACACCAATCAGGTACCTCAAAAAATTACGTTTTGCTGAAATTACCTGAACAAATTGTCTTTTCGGTCTTTGATCCGGCTGTGGATAAGTATAGTATTACCCCTCGGCGATTATATCTTCCAATAATAGTCATCACGACATCAGGTAAGCTGTTATCGGCGCTATTTAATAGTCCAGGTGGTCCAGACGGGAGTTGATCTCGTCGGTAATAACCGCGTTATCTAAGCGACATTTTTGGGAAACAGCAAACTTTGAGTTCTATCTGGCAACAGTGCGTAACCTGTCTCGAGGGAGAAATCAGCGAGCAGCAATTTAATACCTGGATTTTGCCGTTGCAAGCCGAATATGGTGTCAATACGTTGAAATTGCTTGCACCCAATCGCTTCGTTATGGACTGGGTACGAAAACACTTCCTGGCGCGGATCAACGAACTGGTATCTAGCCTTGATGACAGTAAGTCTATATCGGTTAGCCTGGCGATCGGCACTCAAACTAAATCTACTTCCATTGCAGGCGATAAAAAGATATCGGCCAGCCGGCCATCTATGCGCGTAAAGCAAATGTCCGAATTGAATGAGTCGCAGGTATTCAATAACTTTGTTGAAGGAAAGTCGAATCAACTGGCGCGCGCAGCATCGATTCAGATCAGCAATAATCCCGGTTCTGAGTATAACCCTCTATATATCTACGGCGGGGTTGGGCTCGGTAAAACCCACTTGATGTATGCGATCGGAAACCAGATTAAGCAATTAAATCCCGAAGCGAAAGTGCTTTATGTTAACTGTGAGCGTTTTGTTTCCGACATGGTCAAGGCTTTGCAGCACAGCAAGATGAACGAGTTCAAGAATTTTTATCGTACCCTCGATACGCTGTTAATCGACGATATTCAATTTCTGGCAGATAAGAGTCGCTCGCAGGAAGAGTTTTTTCATACCTTCAATTCGCTCTACGAAGCCCGCGCCCAGATGGTTATCACCTGTGATCGCTTTCCGAAGGAAATTGAAGGTCTGGAAGATCGTGTTCGCTCCCGCCTGGGTTGGGGCCTGGCGGTCGATATAAAACCACCGGATCTGGAAACCCGGGTAGCGATTTTAAATAGTAAGGCGGAGCAGGTAGATACTCAGCTTCCCGAAGGAGTTGCTTTCTTTATTGCCGAGCGATTTAAATCGAATATTAGAGACCTGGAAGGTGCGCTTAAAAGAGTGGTCGCCCACGCTCGTTTTGCCGGGCAGCCGATCACGCAGGAATTTACCCGCCTGGCCCTGAAAGAGTTACTCGCCGCACAGGACAAGCATGTAACGATAGAAAATATCCAGAAACTAGTCGCCAAATATTTTAAAATTCGTGTTGCCGACCTGCTTTCGAGCAGACGTAACAGGTCGATTACCAGACCACGACAAATTGCCATGTCCCTTGCTAAAGCGTTTACCCGCCATAGTTTGCCAGAAATCGGCAATGCTTTTGGTGGTAGAGATCACACGACCGTGCTTCACGCCTGCCGTAAAGTAGAGGAGCTACGCGGAGCCGATCAAAGGATTGAGGAAGATTACGATAATCTGGTTCGCATTCTGAGCGTTTAGCAGTAGCGCGTTAAGAGCACCGAAGAGACATCGGATTTTGACTTTGAGATACGAGGGTACGAATAGATCGGGGGTTCCCCGGGTGCAAATATTCAGGTTGTTCCACCGTGGTTCGCATATAGTCGTGGTTCACCTCATTTAATATACTAGCTATGTATGTAAAGAGTTTCATGTTATTTTACGGGACTGGCCGTGAGTAAATTGTGGATAAGAAAAGGAAAAGAATTGTGCTAAAACATATCCTTTCTTTGTCCACAACATACGCATACGAAACCAACACATTATAAGCGAATTGTTATACTATAACATGTTGATTAATAAGGAAATAACCGGGTTTTCGGAAAAAGAATGGGAACGTAATAACAACTATAATATATATAAATGAAACTTATTATTAATAGAGAACAAATACTCCCTCCTCTTGGCCAGGTAATAGGAGCCGTGGAAAGAAGACAAACGATACCTATATTGGGGAATGTTTTATTGTCTGCAGCCGGGGGGGTATTAACCCTTACTTCGACAGATCTCGAAATAGAAATGGTTTCAACTGTCGAGGCGGTGTCTCCAGACGAAGATTTTCAAACCACGCTGCCCGCACGAAAGCTATTTGACATTTGCAAAGCATTACCTGAATCATCCGATATTAAATTCGATATTGAAGGCACCAGGACCACCCTTACTTCTGCCCGTAGTCGATTCACACTCGCCTCCTTGCCTGCCGCCGATTTCCCCGGGCTCGATGAAATAGACGCACAACAGTCATTTTCAATACCCCAGAGTAAACTCAAAGCTTTGCTGGATAAAACCTCTTTTGCGATGGCCCAACAGGATGTTCGTTATTATTTGAACGGGGTTTTAATGGAGCTTTCAGGAGATTCGCTAAAACTGGTGGCTACCGATGGGCACAGATTAGCCTTGAGCGAGTACCAGACAGATATTTCAATCAGCGATGAAAAACAGGTTATCGTGCCACGCAAAGGAGTGATGGAACTTGCCCGGTTACTCGATTCGAGCGAAACACCGGCTAAAATAGTGATTAGCCAAAATCATATTCGGGTCGAAGCGGGCAACCTTATCTTCACCTCCAAACTAATTGACGGAAAGTTCCCGGACTATAATCGAGTCATCCCTGTAGATGGAAATAAAACAATGTCTGTGGATCGGGAGCTCTTGAAGAAATCGATGAATCGGATAGCCATCCTTTCTAATGAAAAGTACAGGGGTATTAGACTATCGCTCACACCTGGAAACCTGTCGATTCAGGCTAATAATCCAGACCAGGAAGAAGCAGAAGAAGAATTGGCTGTAGATTATGATGAAGCTGAAATGGAAATTGGCTTCAATGTCACCTACCTGATCGATGTGCTCAACGTGCTGCAATGCGACAAGGTACATATTAAACTCAAGGATGCCAATAGTAGCTGCATTATTAGCGATAGCGAGGACTTAACCAGTCTTTACGTCGTTATGCCAATGCGCCTGTAAGCATGACAATCAGTCAGCTTAGCCTGACAGACTTCAGAAATCTCCAGAGCACTACTTTAGACTTTAATCCGTCGATCAACCTGATATCCGGCAATAATGGATCGGGAAAAACCAGTTTGCTCGAGTCGATTTATGTCCTGTGTCAGGCCTGCTCGTTCAGGACCAGTCAGTTAAAACAGTGTGTTAGTCACGGAAAAAACGGTTTTTTGTTATTTGGACGCTTTAGCGACTACAAAGTAGGTCTATCCAGATCAGATCTAAAACAGGAAATTAAACTAAATGGTGCGCCAGTTAAACGCCGCTCAGAACTAGCCAGTAAAACACCGGTTGGTATCGTCAATGCCGATAGCTTCAACCTGATAGTGGGCCCACCCCAGCAAAGGAGGGCGTATATAGACTGGTGCCTGTTCCACGTGAAACATCAATATGCTGAGCACTGGATGCAATTTCGACACGCGCTTAAACAGCGGAACCAGCTACTGAAGAAAAAGCGCGACCTTGATCTGTTAGAATACTGGAACGATAGCCTGGTAAAACCATCGTTGTTTATCCAGCAACATAGAAGGGAATATACCTCGCTCATCAACGATTTGCTCGTTGATCAAATGGGTGATCTGCTCGATGGTCTGAAGATATCGTTAGACTACCAGACAGGCTGGCCTCCGGAAATTGATTTTCGCCACTGTCTGCAGAGCAATCGAGAGAAAGATATAAAGGCAGGATTTACTAATTTTGGCGTGCACCGAGACAATATACGCGTATTGGCCGACGGCTCGCCCGCGGCACAGGTGCTGTCCCGGGGACAGGTTAAAAGGTTGTGCCTGGCGATGTTGATAACAGCACTAACACTAGTCAGAAACGAAGGTGACAGGCCAATGATATTATTGATAGATGACTTGTGCTCAGAGCTGGATAAAACCATCCAGCACAAGGTGTTTCAACAATTACTCGGCGTCGGTATCCAGCTCTTCATCACCAATATAGAAAAGGTTGTTCCATCAGCATTTCAGGGAAAAGAATTTAAATTGTTTCACGTGGAACATGGTATTATTAAGCCATTGAAAAGCAGATAAAAAACAGATGTCAGATTACGATTCAACCAGCATAAAAGTATTGAAAGGCCTCGACGCCGTGCGCAAGAGACCCGGCATGTATATCGGAGATACCGATGATGGCACGGGTCTGCACCATATGGTGTTCGAAGCGGTAGATAACTCGATCGACGAAACGCTAGCGGGCCACTGTTCGGAAATTAATGTGATCATACATACCGATGGGTCGGTTTCGGTCAGGGACGATGGCCGCGGCATACCGGTAGATATTCATGCGGAAGAAGGGCGTTCTGCGGCCGAAGTTATCATGACCGTTTTACACGCGGGTGGAAAATTCGACGATAACTCATACAAGGTATCCGGCGGCCTTCACGGTGTGGGCGTTTCGGTAGTCAATGCATTATCGGAAACATTGACGCTACGTATAAAGCGACACGGTAAACTTTATCTGCAGGAATATGCCCTGGGTGAACCGATGGATGACCTGAAGCCAATTAAAGATACCGATCAGACTGGAACCGAGATCCGTTTTTTGCCGAGCAAAGCGATATTCAGCGACATTGAGTTTCATTACGAAATACTGGCCAAGCGGCTCCGTGAGTTATCATTCCTGAACTCCGGTGTTCGTATTCACCTGGTCGATGAGAGAAGCAACAAGGAAGATGTGTTTGAATACCAGGGGGGTATTCGCGCATTTGTTAAACACCTGAATAAGAATAAGACCCCAATACATGAAAAAGTAATCGAAATTAACATGGTGCTGCAAGATATTGAAATCAGCGTGGCGATGCAATGGAATGATTCGTACCAGGAAAATATATTTTGCTATACCAACAATATCCCTCAGCGAGATGGCGGCTCACATTTATCGGGGTTTAGAGCCGCGTTAACACGCAGTCTGAACCAATATCTGGATAACAACCAGATAAGAAAAGATAAGGTGTCAACCAGTGGTGACGATATGCGAGAGGGATTAACCGCGGTATTGTCTATCAAGGTGCCCGATCCAAAGTTTTCTTCGCAAACCAAGGACAAGCTGGTTTCATCGGAAATCAAGGGTATTGTCGAATCGGCGGTAAGCGATAGCTTAAAAGATTACCTGGAAGAATACCCATCAGAAGCCAAAGCGATCACTTCGAAGATTATTGAAGCCGCCAGAGCCAGAGAAGCCGCCCGTAAAGCACGAGAAATGACTCGTCGAAAAGGGGCGCTCGATATTGCTGGTCTGCCAGGAAAACTGGCTGATTGCCAGGAAAAAGATCCCGCTCTGTCTGAAATATACCTGGTGGAAGGCGATTCGGCTGGTGGTTCTGCGAAGCAGGGCAGAAACCGCAAAACGCAGGCGATTTTGCCGCTAAAAGGAAAAATTCTAAACGTCGAAAAGGCGCGCTTCGACAAAATGCTGCAATCCGCTGAGGTAGGCACCCTCATTACAGCGCTTGGTTGTGGCATCGGGAGGGAAGAATTCGATATCGAAAAACTGCGCTACCACCATATCATTATTATGACCGACGCCGATGTGGACGGTTCGCATATTCGCACCTTGCTGCTGACATTTTTTTACCGGCAAATGAAAGAGCTGGTCGAAAAGGGGCATGTTTATATCGCTCAGCCGCCGTTATACAAGGTTAAGAAAGGCAAGCAGGAACGTTACGTTAAAGACGATAAGGAGCTGGACAGTTACCTGTTACAGCTGGCTGTCGAGGGGGCCAGTCTGCATCTTTCGGACGATGTTCCGCCGTTATCGGATTTGGCACTGGAAAATTTGGCGCGTCAATACATGACTATTCTGGCTATTTTTAAACGCCTGGAACAGCATCTGGCCCCGGAAATTCTGGATGAAATAATCAACCTGCCGGCGCTCGACGAAAACAGCTTATCGGATAAAGAGGCTATGAATCGCTGGGGACAGCTCCTGGTCGAGCGTTTGAATGAGAAAGTCGGGGCATCGGTGTCTTATGAAGCGAGTGTGGAGAGCGACGACAATAGTAATCAGTTTGGGCTCAGGATAATCAAAAAACTGCATGGCATGCGCAGCCACAATGATATCAGCACAGAATTTTTCAACGGTGCAGACTACCGCGTGATTAGCCAGTTTGTCGATCAGGCGGGTGATTTACTGTCGGATTCATCGTTTATCAGCCGTGGTGAACGTAAGCAGGGCGTAGAGAAATTTAGCGAGGTTTATAGCTGGCTTATGAAGGAGGCCAAGAAAGGCCTCAATATTCAGCGCTATAAGGGATTGGGAGAAATGAACCCAGACCAGTTGTGGGAAACGACGATGGACCCTGATAACCGCCGTTTATTGAATGTTCGTATCGAAGACGCGATAGCCGCAGACGAAGTATTTACCACGTTGATGGGAGACCAGGTGGAGCCACGACGTGACTTTATCGAATCGAATGCCTTGAACGTCAATAATCTTGACGTTTGATACTACTGGTCGTTAACACCAAATTCACTTCAACCTATTGATTATTAAAGATATTATTGCGATCAAGGCCGGGTCTTACCCGGTCGTTCTGAAGCGTATCGAATGGATATAAGCATTAAATACTACAATGAACCAACCCTTCGGGCTGTATGCGTGCTGGAGGGCACCCCTTGAGTAATACCCGCCTGGATTTTGAACAATTGCCAGCGTTCAGCAAAATAGAGCCCGACCAAATCAGGCCGGCGATAGAAAGTATTATTGCGCAAAACCGGCAGGCGGTAAACGATCTGGTGAATCAGTCGGAGTTCTGCTGGGATAGCCTGCCAAAGCCGCTTTCTTTGCTCGAAGATCGTCTGAGCAAGGCCTGGTCGCCAGTGCGCCATCTCAATTCGGTAAAAAGTGAAGACGCCCTGCGCGATGCTTACAATGATTGCCTGCCACTACTCAGCGATTATGCGACCGAGTTGAGCCAAAACCGAAAACTATTCCAGGGCTACTGCTCGATTGCAGAATCCGGTAGCTTCGCCGGCCTCAGCCAGGCCCAGAAAAAAGCCGTCGAAGACTCGATCAGGCATTTCCGTATGAGCGGGGTGAATCTCGAGGGAGAAAAGCGGGGTCGATACCAGCAACTACAGAAGGATTTATCCGAATTGCAGTCAAGCTTTGAAAACAATTTGCTCGACGCATCGCAGTCATGGCAGAAGCTCGTAGACGACGAAAAGAATTTACAGGGTTTACCCGAATACGCGCTCGCAATGCTCCGACAACTAGCTGAAAGTAAAAATTACTCCGGGTATCGGTTGACACTGGATATGCCCTGCTACATTGCCATAATTACCTATGCAGATAATCGCGAGCTTCGTAGGGAAATTTACGAGGCTCATTCGACACGCGCGACCGAGCAGGGAATTACTGATAAAAAGTGGGATAATGCGACTAATATGCTAAATATTGTCGCTAAAAGACAGGAAAAGGCAAAACTACTAGGGTTCCGCAACTATGCGGAGTACTCTCTCGAAACAAAAATGGCGCAATCAGAAGACCAGGTGCTCGATTTTCTTTATGACCTGGCGCAGCGCTCTAGAGATGCTGCGATAAGCGAGGTTCGGGAAAGGCAGGTATTCGCCGAGGCGCAAGGTTTTGACGGCCAACTGGAAGCCTGGGACTGGGCTTATTACAGCGAAAAGTTAAAACAGAACCTGTACCAGGTATCCGAAGCGGACCTGAAACCCTATTTTTCCGACCAAATGGTAATCGATGGCTTGTTCGAGATCGTTAAAACTCTTTATCGGATCGATATAAAAATCGACGAAGAGCCAGCCGATGTCTGGGATCCGGCGGTACGGTTTTACCGGGTAATCGACGAAAGCGGTGAAACCCTCGGGCGTTTTTATCTCGATCTTTATGCACGTGAAAATAAACGCGGCGGGGCATGGATGGATGAATGCATCAACCGCTATCGAATCGATGGCAATACCCAAACACCGGTCGCCTATCTGACCTGTAATCTGACCCCGCCACTCGGCAACGACCCCGCGCTGTTTACTCACGATGAAGTAATAACCCTGTTTCATGAATTCGGCCATGGGTTACATCACCTGTTGACCAAAATCGATGTACCCGATGTGGCCGGTATCAATGGGGTGGAATGGGATGCGGTCGAATTACCAAGCCAGTTCATGGAAAATTTTTGCTGGCAGAAAGACGCGCTGAATTTATTTGCCAGGCATTACCAAAGTGGCGAAAAACTCCCCACTGCGCTTTTCGAAAAGATGATCGACGCAAAAAACTTCCAAAGTGCTTTGCAAATGTTGCGGCAAATCGAGTTTGCCCTGTTCGATATCAAACTGCATCAACAGAAGGATTTGACCAAAGCATCGCAAATCCAGGAAATTCTGGATCAGGTCAGGGATGAAATAGCGGTGGTTAAAACACCGGCTAACAATCGTTTTCAAAATGGATTCGCGCATATTTTTGCAGGGGGATATGCGGCGGGTTATTATAGCTACAAATGGGCAGAGGTTTTATCGGCGGATGCTTTTTCTGCGTTTGAAAAGGAAGGTATTTTCAACCAGGAAACGGGCCAAAGATTCCTCAACTGCATACTTGAAAAAGGGGGTTCGCGCCCGGCGATGGAATCCTTCCGATGCTTTCGCGGACGGGAACCCAGTATCAGCGCATTGCTACAGCACAGCGGTATAACGGCATAGAGGCTTATGGTTAATAATATACTAACAGGGGTTTTGATCCTGCTCGTATCTCTCGGTACGTCCGCGCAGGATATGGACGACAAGCAACAGTTATACGTCACTGACAAGTTGCGCCTGTCGCTTTATTACGAAGCCGGCGGCAAAGGCGGCACGATAGTACTACTTAACTCGGGGGATAAACTCACCATCGAGGAAGTCAGTGGTGCTTATGCCCTGGTGACTACCTCGGACGGCAACAGGGGCTGGGTTAAGCGTGGATTCCTGGTGCTCGAACCCACGTCCAACCTGATGCTTGAAGCGGAAAAGAAACGAACCGAAAGCCTGGTGCAGGAAATCGAGAAATTAAGAAACAGCAAGGTAATTATCGACCAGTATGAAAAAGACCTGGACACAATGAACGAAAATCTACAGGGCTTGATTTCAGAAAAGGAAAAAGCTGAAATCACCATAGAGTTCCTGCAACAAACAGTGGAGAAGAAAACAAAAGAAATCGAGTATTTGGCTGACTATGGGGCCGTACCCCCCGTGGAATTATTGAATACCCTGACAGCCGCCTACTGGAAACAAATGATAGCAATTGCAATATTTATCATCCTGATCGGCTTTTTCACGGGCAAACAGATAATCGAAGCCAGGGTTAAGAAAAAATTTCATGGCATCAAGGTCTGGTAGCAAGCGTTCAGTGCCGATGACCATCGATAAAAAGTACCGCCCATTCTGATCATGCGCTATCAGGACCTACGCGAATTTATTCAGCAGCTTGAAAAAGAGGGTGAGCTGAAGCGAATCAAACGGCGGGTCGACCCGGTCCTGGAAATTACCGAGATCTCTGCACGAACTCTGCACAAACAGGGTCCGGCGCTATTGTTTGAGCGGGCCGGAGACAGCGATATTCCTCTACTAGCGAATTTATTTGGAACGCCGCGACGCGTTGCGCTCGCTATGGGCGAAAGCCAGGCAGAGTCTTTGCGCGAAGTGGGTAAGTTACTCGCTTTTTTAAAGGAGCCAGAACCACCAAAAGGGTTTGTCGAGGCGATGAAAACCCTGCCGATTTACAAGAAAATTCTCTATATGTCGCCCCGGGTGGTTAAAAAACCGCCGTGCCAGCAGGTCAAGGTGACCGGCGAGGCAGTAGATTTGTCAATCCTCCCCATTCAGACTTGCTGGCCGGGTGATGCCGGGCCGCTCATTACCTGGGGGCTGGTCACCACCCAGGGACCATTAAAGCCACGCCAAAATCTTGGAATCTACCGCCAGCAGGTCATAGGCAAGAATAGGCTCATCATGCGCTGGCTTTCGCACCGCGGAGGCGCACTCGATTATCGAGAGTGGCGCGAGCAAAAAGGCGACGAACCTTTCCCGGTATCGGTCGTACTCGGATGTGACCCTGCAACTATCCTCGCCGCGGTAACACCGATACCCGACACGTTGTCCGAATACGCGTTCGCAGGATTAATCCGTGGCGCCAAGACCGAAGTCACCAAATCGCTGCTATCCGACCTGCTAATCCCCGCACGAGCGGAAATTATCCTCGAAGGCTTTATCTACGCCGACGACGAAGCCGACGAGGGACCGTTTGGCGATCATACCGGCTACTACAATGAAGTAGAGCGCTTTCCAGTGTTCACGGTCGAAGCCATTACCTCGCGCAAAGATCCTATTTACCATAGCACTTATACCGGTCGCCCTCCCGACGAACCTTCGGTGCTTGGCCTGGCGCTCAACGAAGTATTTATCCCTATATTGCAAAAGCAATTCCCAGAAATTATTGATTTTTATCTGCCCCCCGAAGGATGTTCGTACCGGGTAGCGGTGATGAGTATGAAAAAACAATACCCGGGGCACGCCAAGCGCGTGATGATGGGTGTGTGGTCGTATCTTCGCCAATTTATGTATACTAAATTCGTGATAGTGGTCGATGACGATATCGACGTGCGTAACTGGGAAGATGTAATCTGGGCGATTTCGACCCGCGTAGACCCTGCGCGGGATACCACTATTGTAGAACACACCCCGATCGATTATCTCGATTTTGCTTCGCCGGTATCCGGTCTCGGTTCGAAAATGGGCCTCGACGCCACCAACAAGATAGCGGGCGAGACAACGCGGGAGTGGGGGAAACCCATCGCGATGGATGCCAGCGTAGTGAAAAAAATTGATGCTATCTGGGACGAACTGGAAATCGATCTACAGTAAATTTTTGCGTGGATCCAGAAAATCAGGGATAATTTGTTAAGCACGGCATTCATGGAGGCCAAATAATGCGGTCAATTATGGTATTAAATTCCAAGGGTGGTTCGGGTAAAAGCACTATATCCACTAATCTTGCCAGTTATTATGCGTCGCAGGGCAACAGGGTCGCACTGGTCGATTTTGACCCGCAGTCGTCGAGCATGGAGTGGCTCAGGGCAAGGGCGGGAGGCCGCAAATCGATCATCGGAATCGACGCCTCGGGGGGAAATATTCGTATGCCCCGAAACGTCGATGTTGCCATATACGATACACCGGCCGCGGTGCGAGGCAAGGATTTGAGTAATTATTTACGCCGGCCCCAGAGCATTATTATTCCCATTCTTCCCTCGCCAATCGATATGCGTGCCGCCATACCGTTTATTCAAAAAGTACTGGCAAACGGGCGCGTGGCGCGTAAAGAATGCCGGGTAGCACTGGTGGCTAATCGCTGTCGTGAAAATACCAATGTTTATCACCAGCTATATGATTTCCTGAAAAAAGTGCGTAAGGCGCCCTTCATTAGCGTGCTGCGGGAAACGCAAAACTATAATAAAGCCGCCGACAGGGGTCTGGGGATTTTCGAACTGGCGCCGTATCTGGTGCGTCGCGACCAGGATCAATGGCAGCCTATTATCAAGTGGTTGGGCAGTAAGCGTAGTCAGCCCGTTAACGCCTAGTCAGCTACCCAGGGCAGCATTTACCGCCTGGTTTGCGTGAATGTCTGTGGTATCGAATAACCGCGTCGGTGTATTTGCCTGCTCGACCAACATGCATATCTCGGTGCAACCGAGAATCACGCCTTCGGCCCCCTGGAGCGCCAGCTTATCGATGATCTGATAATATTTATCGCTTGAAGCAGGCTTGACTTCACCGAGACAGAGTTCCTGGTAAATAATATCGTGTACGGTCTTCCTGTCTTTGGTATCAGGAACCACTACGTCGATACCGTATTGTTCGACGAGCCGGTCCTTGTAGAAAGCCTGCTCCATGGTAAATGCGGTACCAAGCAATCCAATGCGGCTAATTTTTTCGGCTTTCAGAACCGCTGCCGTTGCATCGGCAATATGCAATAATGGAATGCCGACCGATTGTTCGACCGCCTCGGCTACCCGGTGCATGGTATTAGTACATATCAGGAAAAAATCAGCGCCACCCGCTTCTAGCGACCGTGCCGCGCCACTGATAATTTCTGCCGCCGCCTCCCAGTTACCGGCATGCTGTAGTGCTTCTATCGGTTCGAAATCGACACTGTATAAAAGCAATTGCGCCGAATGCAGACCCCCCAGGCGTTTTTTAACCTCCTGGTTAATATGGCGGTAGTAAAACTGGGTGCTTTCCCAGCTCATACCACCGATTAAACCGATGGTTTTCATGGGATTGTATTGGCGCTAATCGACGGGTTTATCATCATCGAAACATGTTAGCATGAAACCCTCTCCGAGCATTCTGATAACCATGATGAGGCATCGCTTGCTAAAGCGGGGGGAACGCTAGCCAGATATAGTCGTGCGCCGTGCTTACGCTTTTCGTTTTCCGACGACTTCTATCGTTTGGCCCGAGAATTCGACCTTGTCGCCGGGATTAATTTTTTTGCGTTTTTGGGTTTCTATTTCACCATTAACGCTCACCAGGCCGTTGGCTATGGCCTGTTTGGCGCTACCCCCGCTATCGGACAGCCCCTCGAATTTGAGTAACTTGTGTAGCTCGACGAAATCGGATTCGAGCTCGGCAATGATGTCAGCTGGTTTAATCATTCGTCGAAATCGATATGTTCATCGTAAAGATATGGTTTACCTGTGCCGGTTTCGATGCTCATCATGAATATAGCCCACCTGGTACTACAATGTGCGAGAAAATTGTCTGCTTTCTTCCAATTATAGCGAGTGAATAGCAAAATGGCCTGTCTCTCCTGCTGCCGAAGCCCGAAAGCGCTTTCAGAGCCAACTCAGGCAGGAGGAATTTCCCCGGCCTGGCAGCAAAGCCCCTAACCCTGACGCGGTGTTTGATCTCGGTCATGACTCAAGTTTAACCCTTTTGGTGATAAACTGAACAGGGGAGGCAAGATCAGACCACCCAAAAAGCGAAAGGCGTATTATGATTCAATGGTATCCAGGCCACATGCACAAGGCCAACAAGGAATTTCTGAAAAT
>CAZJEJ010000001.1:21819-59800 GCA_964544945.1 uncultured Gammaproteobacteria bacterium
TGATTCAATGGTATCCAGGCCACATGCACAAGGCCAACAAGGAATTTCTGAAAATTCTCCCCCAGGTTGACCTCGTGATCGAGGTACTGGATGCGCGTATTCCCTTTAGCAGCGAAAACCCGTTGCTGAGCAGACTGCGCGGAGACAAACCCTGTATCAAGTTGTTGAACAAAAGTGATCTTGCAGATGCGACATTACTATCAAAATGGCAAAACCACTTCGAGAAGGACCGTTCGGTGAGGACACTGGTATGTAATAACCATAATGGGTCGGTCTCTGGATTACCCGGACTATGCCGCTCGATGATTCCCACACGCGACAACCGCTCGGCGATGATTTACGCGATGATAGCCGGCATTCCCAACGTGGGAAAATCGACCCTGATCAACCGGCTCGCAGGGCGCAACGTCGCCAAAACCGGTAACGAGGCTGCGATGACGCGGATGCAGCAAAGAGTTGAAATATCCGCAGAACTGACACTGATTGATACTCCAGGCGTGTTATGGCCCAATATCGATAATAGTCCGAGTGGTTACCGGCTTGCGGCAACCGGTGCTATTCGTGATACTGCGCTAGACATGCAGGAAGTTGCCGGGTTCATCGCCGAATTTCTGCTACACAGCCACGCCGAGATGACTTGTGAGCGATACTCGCTCGACGCCCTGCCTGCCGGCGAAATAGAATTACTGGAAGGTATCGGTCGGCGTCGGGGTTGTGTGACGTCCGGTGGTAAAATTGACCTTGAAAAAGTCTCCCGCCTGTTGATTACCGAATTACGCAACGGTGAACTCGGCGGTTTGTGTCTTGAAACGCCGCAAATGATGGTGCAGGAACTAGCCCAGGTGGATATTATCAAACAACAAAAACAGGCCGAGATGGTCCGGCGCAAAGGTAGAAATAAATGAATTTACGTCGCGCAATTCTCGATGATGCACAAGCGTTAGCCGATTTCAATATCGATATGGCTCATGAAACCGAGGGAATCAAACTAATTCCCGAAGTGATTCACGCGGGTGTGGAAGCGATGATAAACAACCCGCAGATGGGTTTTTACCTCGTTATCGAAGACAAAGGAAATATTGCAGCTTCGCTGATGGTGACCACCGAATGGAGCGACTGGCGTAATGGCCTTTTCTGGTGGATACAAAGCGTCTACGTAAGGCCGCAGAACAGGCGTCAGGGAATGTATCGGCAACTGTACCAACGCGTGAAGGCGCTGGCCGAAGACGAAGCCAATGTCTGTGGGTTCAGGCTTTATGTCGAACACGACAATCGTGCAGCGCAGGGAACATATCGCTCGCTCGGAATGGAAGAAACGGTGTATAAGGTATACGAAGAAATGAAATCCGATACCCGGTATCGTAAAAACTAAGATAATGAAGTGAGCGAAGGCGCATACCAGATATTAGAGAAAATATTCAAACGCATACCCCTGCTGGCAGGCTTTCGGGTAAAGGATTTTAAAATCGACCCTTTGCCCGGATATACTAATGATAATTTTCGAATTACCAATAACCATGAAGACTGGGTATTGCGTATCCCGAGGGATGAAACCAATCGATATATCGACCGACGGGCCGAAGCGAACAATGCTGCCATTGCGCACAGTATGGGGTTGGCGCCCGAACGGGTGTGGTTCGATGATACGGGGCTGTGCCTGACTTCGACCCTCCCTCATACACGGGCCGTGACACGCGAAGAGTTACAGCAGAAACCAGTACGGCTCCGCCTCGCCAGGATGCTCAATAAACTCCACCGCAGCACCCGGGCATTTCAGGGCACGGTCGACCTCGATGCACTACTAACGCGTTATTACGGGTTGATGCCTGAAGAAGCCCAGGCAGGATTAAAAGACGAATATGTTTGCGCAAGAATGACGTTGAGAGACCTGGCGCAAAACGACAGAATATTGGTACCATCGCACAATGATCTGGTGCTGGAAAATCTGTTAATCGATAAATCCGGGAAAATCTGGATCATTGACTGGGAGTATGCGTCGATGGCATCCCCCTACTGGGATATCGCCACCGTGTGTAATGCCGCCGGGCTGAATCATGAACAATCGCAAAGCCTGCTGTACGCCTGTCAGAAACGGCCGGCAGAATATAATATGGAAGTATTAAAAAGTTACCGAACCGTGTTGCAGGTTCTGTCTGATTGCTGGATGGCAGTGTTTACCCGATACGCGGGCATGGACGCTAATCAATTCAAAGACAGAAAAATTAGCCGCACCAAATCATCAATCGAGAATAAAAAAGACTTATGTTAATGCATTCGACCAGCCTCTATGTGACTACCGTTTTAATCTGGGGTTCGACCTGGTTCGCTATCAAGTTTCAATTGGGTGAGGTCGCAGCCGAAGTTTCGCTGGTCTATCGATTTTCGTTGGCGGCGGTTATCCTGATCGTGTTTTGCTTGCTGAGCAAACGAAATTTGCGCTTCTCGCCCTCGCAGCATTTCTTTATGGGTTTGCAGGGATTGTTTCTATTTTCTGCCAATTACCTGGTGTTTTACTGGGCCACCGGATTGTTAACATCGGGCGTCGTGGCGCTGCTTTTTTCGACGGTAATTTTGATGAATATTGTCAATAGCGCGTTATTTCTACGTAAACCGATCAACCAGCGTGTCGTGCTAGGGGCGCTGATCGGAATCGCGGGTATCGCATCGGTATTCTGGTTCGAAGTGGCGGGCGTGCAAAATAATGCGGCTAGCTGGCAGGGGTTGTGGTTGGGTCTGTTCGCAACATTTCTCGCCTCGATCGGCAATATTCTTTCGGTACGCAACCAACAACAGACCCTTCCGGTGGTGCAGACCAATGCCTGGGGCATGACTTACGGCGCGCTGATTATGGCTCTCTACGCGTTTTTCAGTGGCGCATCCTTCAGTTACGAGGCCACGATCGGCTACAGTGTATCGCTGGTATATCTCAGTGTATTTGGATCGATACTGGCTTTTGGTAGCTACCTGACCCTGATTGGTCGGATAGGCGCGGACAAAACCGCATACGCGGCGGTGCTATTTCCGGTCATCGCGCTCGGGATTTCAACTTTGTTCGAAGATTATCGGTGGACCGCAGGGGCAGGAATAGGTTTTTTGCTGGTACTTATCGGTAATTACCTGGTGTTGAAAAAGCCACAGACTACGGTTGCCGTTAGCGCTGAAGCGGGCTAGGCCACCGAAGTTAATGGAACGCCGAGCAGATTGGAAACATTGGGCACCTGCTCCAGCGCCCATTTGAGCTGTTTGCGTTTCGAGGCACTGAGCGACGAAGGCGCAACGAAATTGGAAGGGGGTATGCCCGCCTCGAGATCGATCAACTGCTGTTGCAAAATCGTGTCGAACAGGATTCGATGTGCCTCACGGAGATTGTCGAAAATAGTGTGCATGCTATCGATCTTATTACGCACAGCAAGCAACCGCTCTGGTGTAGATTGTTGGTCAACCCGGTATTGAATCGCGAGTACCCGCGCGGTCGAAAATACCGGCATGATGCCGCCCTTCTTTAAATCCATACGTCCAGCATCGAGTTTATAGCGGCCAAACAGTCCGAGTGGGCTCCGGTCTTTGCAGGCGTTAACCGACATCAGCTTGATAAACGGATTCGAATTTGCGCCCTGCTCGAATGCAAAATCGATCACCTTGTTGGCAAGTTCGGTACTGCCGTGTACGCAGGTAGCGTCGAAAAAGATATCGCAGTTTAAAATATCGTCGGGCGTCTGTCGGTTGATCCAGGTTTTGATGGTCGTTTGCCAGCGGGCGACCGAATGTCGCCAGTCGGTGTTACTAGCCATGATGTTACCCTTGCAGTAGGGAACGCCAGCAATGTCCAGATCGTCGGAGACAAGCGAACCCAGCCTGGCGAACCAGCGATCCTGTTTGCTATCGGTTTCACCCCGCTCGAATACGATCGCATTGTCCTGGTCCATCGCCAGCAGACTTTCGCCCCGGCCCCCAGAGCCCAGCACCAGCATCGCGTAATCACAGGGCGGTGGACCTAATCCCTGGTCTAGCATCCTGGCCTCGGCGTTTTTACAGGCCTGGCGCGTGAGCGCGCAGAGCTCGCGAGAAATAACTGCCGCGATATCCCGGGCGTCCACGCCTTCAAGGTTTAGGCGAAAAGCGACCTCGGCGATATTCCCCCACACGCTGGCCATGGCCTCGGCATCCTCGGCATGGTCGATATCATCGCCCAGTACCAGCGCTTCGTCGGCACGCTGGCGTAGCAGGTCACGTGCGGACAATGCGCCGATGATGCGACCGCGTGAATCGTGTACACCGAGATGGCGAAAATTCCTTCGTCTCATGCGGGCAAGGGCCCGATAAACGAATGCCTCGGCCGCGAGACTGTGCAAAGGGTACTGCGCGATTTCAGCCGCGGGGAGATCGAATGCATCCACACCCTCCTGGTTTAAGGTGCGTAATAAATCACGTTCGGTGACAATCCCCGGCTCGTCATGGTCAGTATCTGGCTTGACAAAAACCGCACTAATTTCGTGCTCCATCAACGTATTTAACACGCTACGCAGTTTATCCTGTGCATCGACAAAAATGGCGGGGCTATGCATCAGATCGCGCAGGCGGTGCCGGTATGGGTAACTGTCGATACGGGCAAGAGCTGAATCAGAACTCCTTCGGGCCTTTCCGGGTTGATGCACTTCGTGCCACCCCAGGCTCACCTCGTCGGCGGTGATCCTGCTTAACTGCTGGCAAGCCCGCTCTGCTTCGGCAAGCGTGCGTATTCCTTTTTCTCGCAACAAAGGCAGCAGCGCGAGAAACACCTGTGCGGCTGCGACCGCGTCCCCGAGAGCAGTATGTCGGTCATGAATCTCGATGCCAAGCCAGTCGGTTATCGTGTCGAGTGAAAAACCGGGTAAGTTTGGCGCGATGATATTTACCAGGTAACGTACATCCAGCGTGCGCGGTGCTGACCACTCTTGCCCAGCGAGCTGGTGCTCGCGTTTGAACATGGCGAGATCGAACCCACTGGCGTAACCGACCAGTACCGAATCGCCAATCCAGTCGTTAAATTCGGCTTCGACCTCGGTAAACCTTTTTGCCTGTGCGACGTCTTCATCACGAAGACCATGGATAGCCGTACTTTTTGCTGGAATGGGCTCGCCAGGATTGATCAGCTGTTGAAAGCTCTGTGCAGGATCGACCAGACCTCGGTCGATCTTGACCGCTCCCAGTTGAATAATGCGCGCCCGGCTTGTGTCGAGACCGGTTGTTTCGGTATCGAAAGCGATTACGTTGAGCGAGACTAGCGGTATAGCGCCATTGTTGATATTGGTTGTTGTATTATCGTCCATCTGTTAACGCCCCCCGGAAACTTCGATAAAACCACCGGTGGTATAAGAAGCCTGCTCGGAGAGCAACCACATGATGGCCCTGGCGACCTCAATTGGCAAACCCCCTCGTTGCAGCGGTACTTTTGATTTCAGTCGGGCCACACGCCCTGCTTCTCCACCGTCTGCGTGAATATCGGTATATATTAGACCAGGCCGCACCGCATTGACACGAATACCCTGATTCCCTACTTCGCCCGCAAGACCGATGGTCATGCTATCGATGGCGCCTTTGGAGGCTGCATAATCGATGTATTCATTGGGTGCGCCGATGACCGATGCGCGGGAAGACAGGTTGACGATGACGCCGCCCCCTCCTCCCTGGTCGGTCGACATTCGCTTAATGGCTTCGCGGGCACAAATAAAACTGCCAATTACGTTAGTGTTGAAAACTCGTTTTAAGCGGTCGACCGAAATATTATCGATGGTGGATTGTGCCTCCAGAATGCCCGCGTTGTTGACCAGCGCGCTGAGGCGACCGAGTCGCTGGTCGATGGTTTGGAACATCGCAATTACGTCCGCTTCGACCGCGACGTCAGCCTTGACCGCTATTGCCGTCTGGCCCTGCGCCCGCGCATACTCGACTAGTTTCTGCGCTGCCGATTCACTGTTGCGATAGTTGATGCAAAGCGCGTATCCAGCCTGCGCTGCCAGCCGAGTAGTCTCCGCCCCTATACCGCGACTGGCGCCCGTGATGAGCAACACTTTTTGCATTAACTCTCCTGTCCTGACTGGACTAAGAAAGGGATCGGACTACCGATAAACCAGTTCCAGAGTCTCTGGTTGACCATTTTGTTTGCGTAAGGCATGAAGCCCAAGAACTCCCCTGGTATCCTGCCTGATTTCGAGATAAATTTGGTCCGCGGGTGCTTGCAGGAGACCAATCAGTTGCGTTGCCTGTGGGTGTTGATTGTAAACGACAATCGCGCCCGGTTCTTTTACGAGCAGCGCCCCCAGTTGCTGCAGGTCTGAACAGGGTATGCAGTCCTCGGCGTCGGGCGTTAATATCGCCAGCAGCGGTTTCGAATCAAGTTGAAGTGCACGCGTGATAATTTTATTGGTGCAGGTGCGTTTGATCTTAACCATCGGTTCTGCGGCCAGTTATTTGAGTTTATCGCGCAACATCTGGTTAACCTGTGTTGGGTTAGCCTTACCCTTCGATTGTTTCATGATTTGCCCAACAAAGAAACCCAGCACCTTTTCCTTGCCGGCGCGAAACTGCTCGACCTGTTCCGGGTTGTCGGCTATTACCCCGTCGATCAGGCTTGCGATCGCGCTGTTATCGGTAATTTGCTTCAACCCGCGCGTTTCGATGATCGCATCGGCCGGGCCCTCGCCCTGCCACATCGCTTCAAAAACTTCCTTGGCTATCTTGCCGGAAATCGTATTGTCTGCAATGCGCTGCAATAAGCCGGCGAGCATCTCGGGCGATACCGGTGAATCCTGAATTTCAGAATCGCTACGTTTCAGTGCGCCGCTCAAATCACCGAGAATCCAGTTCGCGAGCTGGTTGGTAAGACCTGGGGCCAGTGGGAGCGCTCGCTCAAAGTAATCGGCCGTATCTCGATTGCCGGTGAGTAGTTCGGCGTTGTATTCGGACAATTCGAGGGTGTCGATGTAACGTCTGCGTTTTTCATCGGGTAACTCCGGCAAGCCGGCGCGAATAGCCGCGATATCTTCCTCGCTGACTGTTACCGGCAAGAGATCCGGGTCCGGGAAATAGCGATAGTCGTTGGCCTCTTCCTTGCTCCTCATCGAACGGGTTTCGTCCTTGTCGGCATCGTATAGCCGGGTTTCCTGTACCACGGTACCGCCGTCCTCGATCAATTCGATCTGACGTTCGATTTCATACCTGATCGCGCGCTCAAGAAAGCGGAAGGAATTAATATTTTTAATTTCAGCTCGCGTGCTGAGCTCTTTTTGGCCAACGGGACGAACCGACACATTGGCGTCACAACGGAAAGAACCTTCCTGCATGTTGCCGTCACAAATCTCGAGGTAGCGCACCAGCGAGTGTATTTTGCGCGCGTAAGCCACGGCTTCCTGTGGCGAGCGCATGTCGGGTTCCGACACGATTTCGAGCAAAGGGGTGCCAGCACGGTTGAGGTCAATACCGGTTTGATCGGTGAATTCCTGGTGTAGCGATTTCCCCGCATCCTCTTCGAGGTGCGCACGCGTGATGCCGATGTTTTTTTTCACGCCTTCTTCGGGGGTGATTACCAGGCTTCCCTTGCCAACCACGGGTAACTCGAATTGCGATATTTGATAGCCCTTGGGCAGGTCGGGATAGAAATAATTCTTGCGCGCAAAGACCGAGAGAGGAGCAATTTCCGCCCCGATTGCAACGCCGAACTTGATTGCCATGGTCACCGCTGTGCCGTTGAGGACCGGCAGTACGCCAGGGAACCCCAGGTCGACGGTGCAGGCCTGGGTATTCGGCTCGGATCCAAATGCTGTCGAAGCAGCAGAGAAAATCTTGCTCCTGGTCGCAAGCTGGGCATGTATTTCGAGCCCAATCACGCTTTCCCAGGCGGTCATTATTTTACCTCCGGGGACTGGAGATGCCAGTCGGTTGCCTGCTGAAAGCGATGCGCGACGTTGAGCAGGTGAGATTCTTCGAAATAATTACCGATCAACTGTATGCCGACCGGCAAGCCCTGAGAAAAGCCAGCAGGCACGGAGATGCCCGGTAAGCCAGCCAGGTTGAGTGCTATGGTATAGATATCCTGCAAATACATACTGACCGGGTCGTCTGTTTTATCGCCCTGTTTAAATGCGACCTCGGGAGTTGTTGGGCAAAGAATCAGGTCAACCAGCTCGAAGGCCTGTACATAATCCTGTTTTATCAGGCGTCTGAGCTGCTGGGCTTTCAGGTAATAGGCATCGTAGTAACCAGCCGATAGTGCGTAGGTACCGATCATTATGCGGCGCAGCACTTCGTCGCCAAAACCCTCCCCGCGTGATCGTTTGTACAGGTCTTCAAGGTCCACCGGGTTGTCACAGCGATAACCAAAGCGTACGCCGTCGAAACGCGACAGGTTGGACGAGCATTCGGCTAGCGCGACAACATAGTATACCGGTATCGACAGACTGGTATTTGGCAGGCTGATATCGACAATTTTTGCACCGAGTTTGCGGAACTCTTCGATCGCCGATTCGACGACTCGAGCTACATCGGCATCGAGGCCGTCGGCAAAATATTCTAGTGGCAAGCCAATTCTCACGCCCTCGATATTCTGCTCCAGGTTAACCGAGTAATCCGGTACCGGCTGGTCGATCGAGGTGGAATCCCGTGCATCAAAACCAGCCATGGTTTGCAGTAGCAAGGCACAGTCTTCTGCGCTGTGAGCAAGCGGTCCACCCTGATCGAGGCTCGAAGCGAATGCAACCATGCCGTAGCGCGAAACACGACCGTAGGTCGGCTTTATCCCGGTAATCCCGCACAGCGCTGCAGGCTGGCGGATCGAGCCACCGGTATCGGTGCCCGTCGCGGCAGGGGTGAGCCGCGCGGCCACCGCAGCCGCAGACCCCCCCGAAGATCCACCGGGAACGCGTTCCAGATCCCAGGGGTTGGCAACCGGGCCGAAATAGCTATTTTCGTTCGACGAGCCCATTGCAAACTCATCCATGTTGGTTTTTCCCAGCATCACCGCGCCGTCGCGCTTGAAGTGTTCGATTACCGTGGCATCGTATGGTGCAATAAAATTATCCAGCATTTTTGATGCGCAGGAGGTTTTGACTCCGTCGGTGCAATAAATATCCTTATGCGCGACCGGGATGCCGGTTAAGGCTCTTATGTCACCTCTTGCGATACTCGCATCGGCAACGCGGGCCTGTTCTAACGCCAACGCGTCGGTTACGGTGATAAAACAGTTAATTATCGGGTTATGCTGCCTGATTCTGCTGAGATAATCCTGCGTGATTTCAACGCTTGAAAACCTTCCTTCGGCCAGGCCTCGCTGAATTTCCCTTATCGATTTAGTCATCGTACGGCTTCATTCTATGACCCTGGGTACACGGTATAGGCCATTCTTCACATCGGGAGCGATAGATTGGAATTTTTCGCGTTGGTCGTGCTCGGTAACCTCATCGAGACGCAGCCGTTGAGTTGCTTCCATCGGGTGTGCCAGGGGTACGATGCCAGAGGCATCGACCTGATTCATCTGTTCGACCAGATTGAGAATATTAGACAGCTCGGTAGCGTATTGATCGACATCGGCGTCGTCGATTTGCAGACGCGCGAGGTGAGCAATTTTTCGTACGTCTTCTATTTTCAGGCTCATTATCGGATTTTATTAATTTGGCGGATAAAAAGCAGGCAAAGTTACCATAATTCGGTCGCTAGTATAAGCAAAAGACCCGTATTTTGGGACTTTCTTCCTTGCCCAATTGATTGCCCATTGCTAGAGTACGACCCAATTGAGCCATAATTGCCCATCAGCAGAGGTATCGGTGCTTTTGCGCAAGCCACAACACACTAATTCGGGTTAAAATCAAAGCATGTTTTCAGCTATTCGGGGTTTGTTATCCAACGATTTGTCGATTGATTTAGGTACAGCTAACACACTCATTTATTCGAGGGGCCAGGGCATCGTTCTCAATGAGCCGTCGGTGGTAGCGATTCGACAGGATCGGGGCCCGGGGGGGCCGAAGTCGATCGAGGCAGTCGGTACTGCGGCAAAAAAAATGCTGGGTAGAACGCCCGAGAGCATTACTGCAAAACGACCGATGAAAGACGGTGTAATCGCCGATTTCACTTATACTGAGAAAATGCTCCAGCATTTTATTCGTAAGGTGCATGAAAACCAGTTCTTCCGGCCCAGCCCGCGCGTCCTGATTTGTGTGCCCTGCGGCGCCACGCAGGTGGAGCGGCGCGCAATACGTGAATCCGCTTTGGGTGCCGGGGCTCGCAAGGTTTACCTGATTGAAGAACCGATGGCGGCAGCGATCGGCGCGGGTATGCCGGTAGACGAACCGCAGGGTTCGATGGTACTGGACGTGGGCGGTGGTACCTCAGAAGTAGCAGTAATGTCGCTTAATGGTATCGTCTACTCTGATTCAGTGCGAATCGGTGGCGATAAATTCGACGAATCGATTATCAGTTATGTGCGTCGAAATTATGGAATTTTAATTGGCGAAGCAACGGCGGAAAAAATAAAGATAGAAGTTGCGTCAGCTTATCCTAGTAAGGACTTGCATGAACTCGAAGTCAATGGGCGGAATTTATCCGAAGGTGTCCCGCGGAAATTCACGCTCAACAGTAACGAAATTCTCGAAGCGCTGCAGGATCCGCTTTACGGGATTGTCAGTGCAGTAAAAAATGCTCTCGAACAAACACCCCCAGAACTCGGTTCTGATATTGCCGAACGTGGTATCGTGCTGACCGGTGGTGGTGCTCTGTTGCGTGACCTGGATCGTCTGATCATGGAAGAAACTGGATTACCGGTTATCATAGCCGAGGATCCGATGACCTGCGTCGCACGAGGGGGAGGCCGTGTGCTGGAAATGATCGATGAACACGGAGTTGATTTTCTCGCCATAGAATAGTTCTTTGAGCACTGTCGATTAATCAGCGATGCTGTTAATGATATTAACCAAAGGTGATTGTGGATGGGGAAACTAAATAAATTTGACCCCATTTTTCGCAAATGAGGCAACGACTTTTCGAGACGCGTAGTGCAACGATACATTTATTGTTGCTAGTAAGCATCAGTGTTGCCCTGATGGTTGTCGACCATCGGCAAAACTATTTCGAGGCTTTCCGTTCCCAGCTTTCGCTGGCCCTGTCCCCGTTACGATATCTGGTCAGCCTGCCTGGCCTTACCGGGAATTGGGTGAGCGACTGGTATATATCACACACCGATTTACTGATCGAAAATGCAACCCTACAGGCCGAAGGACGAATACTTAACGCGCGACTGCAAAAAATGCAGGTATTACAGGCTGAAAATACACGCTTGCGGAAGCTTCTCGGAGCATCGAGAAATCTGGCTGACGAAGTCATTGTTGCTGAGTTGCTTTCGGTCGATCAAAACCCGTACCGCCAGCTAATAGAGATCAATAAGGGAAGTAACGATGGCGTGCAAATTGGCTTTGCGGTAATCGATGACTTCGGTGTCATGGGACAGGTGATCTACGTCAATCAGCAGTCGTCCACAACGATCCTGATATCGGACCCGGAGCACGCGACTCCAGTACAATTTATTCGAAGTGGTACCCGAAGTGTAGCATTCGGAAATGGGAGCACCGACCAGTTGGAATTGCGTTTTTTACCGGCCACAGCGGACATCATGGTAGGCGATGAACTCGTTACTTCAGGGCTTGGCGGCCGCTTTCCAGCGAACTATCCAGTCGCTACGGTTACCGAGATTAGGCAGGACTTGACCTATGGTTTTGTTTCGATTACAGCCAAACCCAGGGCTCGTCTCGACAGCAGTCGAGAAGTACTAATTATTAAACCGGCCAGTTAGCCCGTCTACAATCATGCCCAAGTTACGACACTTCGTTATTATCCTGAGCCTGATAATCGGCTTAATTTTGATGATCATGCCCCTGCCCGACTGGGTACAGTTATATCGTCCAAACTGGGTTGCGCTGATATTAATTTACTGGAGTATGGCTTTGCCGAATCAAGTCGGGCTCTGGACTGCTTTTATTACCGGGTTATTCGTGGACGTAGCGCAAGGCACCTTGCTTGGGCAGCATGCCCTGGCCCTGGTTATAATCGTTTATATCAATATAAATTTTTACCAGCGCGTCCGCGTGGTGCCCTTACCGCAACAGGCTGCCTATGTGTTTGTACTGCTCGCTATCGGCCAGATGATCGTGGCTTGGGTCGAGGGAATTGTGGGTAGGCCGGTACCGATACTGGTTTTTTTTAGTGCGCCTTTTATCGGTATGCTGATCTGGCCCTGGGTGTTTGTAATATTAAGGGATATTCGGCGCAAATTCATTTTGAACTAGCCCACACAATATACGAACGTGGCGGTTACTTTCGTCTTCAGACAATGATAGTAGAGGATTAGGTATTAATATCATATTTCCATCTCGTGCAGTGCTTACCTGTCCTTCACTCAATATGCGAGCCAACCATGCCTTATCTCTACATCGATAACGATCAGCAGCTGGTCGACTTCTGCCACGATATTGAGGCGGCTGAATACTGCGCCGTCGATACCGAGTTTGTGCGCGAAAAAACTTACTATCCTGTCCTCGCGCTGATTCAAATTGCCAGTGAACGGCAGATGGCTTGTATCGACCCACTAGCGATTAATGATTTCACCCCCCTGATCGACTTGATGGGGCGCAAAGATTTGACCAAGGTGTTCCATTCTCCAAGCCAGGATCTTGAGATATTGTTTCAACACTTTAGCCAGGTACCGGGGCCTGTTTTTGATACACAACTGGCCGCCGCAGTACTCGGCTACAACCATCAGATCGGTTACGCCGCTCTGGTGTATCAGATTACCGGGGTCAAGCTAGATAAAAAATATACGCGGGCCGACTGGCTCAAGCGCCCGTTGTCTAATGAAGAGCTAGATTATGCGATGGACGATGTGCGCTATCTCTTACCGCTTTACCAGCGGTTGAAAGCCGATTTAGATGAAAAGAGGCGTAATGCATGGATCGAGAAAGACCTGCAGGCGATGTCCGCTGTTTCAAGCTATCAAGGTAATGCGGCAGATTTGTGGAAACGTCTGAAAGGTGTGCAGAAACTGAAAGGCGTGCAGTTGCAAATCGTGAGTAAGCTATGCCAGTGGCGCGAAGCTGTTGCACAGCAAAAGGACCGCCCCAGGCGCTGGATAGCAAAAGATGACCTGTTAATCGAGATAGCCCGCCTGAAACCAGCCTCGTTCGAGGAACTATCTTCCTTCCGTGAACTGAACGAAAAATTTATTGCACAACATGGCCAGTCAATTTTGACGATTATCCGGGATGCTCAAAACCAGACTCCATCCGAATGGCCGCATCCCGACACGGTAAACGCACCGTCAAGCCACCAGCAGGCAATAGGTGACTGTATGATGGCATTGTGTAGAGTGATAGCAGAAGATAATCAAATCGCCCTGGCAACATTGGCTACACGCAAGGACATAGACAATCTGATTATCAATCGTAAAAACAGTCGGCTTTCACAGGGATGGCGCTTTGCACTCGCCGGCGAGCGATTGCTGGAATTTATTCATGGTCAGTCGGTGCTGGGTGTTCACGATGACCAGATAGTAATTAACCCACGATGAGACGCTGAAATAATGAATCCCGATAAAATCGAACAATTAATCCAGCAAGGCATGCCTTCTGCCTCGGTCGAAGTGTCGGGCGGTGATGGCAAATATGTGGTTCAGGTTGTCAGTGATGCGTTTGCAGGACAATCACCGATCAAGCGACATAAAATGGTATACGCCTGCGTCGATGACGAAATTGCCTCCGGAGCACTGCACGCGCTTACCATTATTGCTAAAACCCCGGATGAACTGAAAGGTTAACCCGGGTATAGCATGGGGACGGTTATTGCCAGGGAGGGCAAGTGCGCAGGTTTTGCAGGCTCGACAGCGCGCCATGTGCGGGCTAGACAGGCAGTAATTTCGCGTAACAGTCGTATTCATCGCTGCCGGTAACCCTGACCTGGTAAAACTCTCCTGTGACCAGCGCCTGATCGGTCTCTATATAAATGACACCGTCAATCTCGGGTGCCTCGGCGTAGGAACGCGCGGTATAGCCAGTGGTTTGGGCTTGCTCCACCACTACTTGCAGATATTGACCAACCCGCTGCTGTAACTTTTGCCTGCTGATTTTCTGTTGGTGGCGCATGAACAGGTCGTAGCGGTGGTGTTTGATCGCGTCGGGAATTTGATTCGGCAATCGATTCGCAAGCGCGCCTTCGACCGGGGAATAAATGAAGCAACCGACACGGTCGAGTTGCGCAGCATCGAGGAAATCAAGTAATTGTTGAAAATCATCGTCGGTTTCGCCTGGGAACCCGACGATGAAGGTGCTGCGTATCACGAGGTTTGGGCAGTCCCCTCGCCAGGCCTGGATTCTTTCCAGTGTCCGCTCGCGATTTCCTGGTCTTTTCATCGACTTTAAAATTCGTTTGCTGGCGTGCTGAAAGGGAATGTCCAGATAAGGCAGTATCAAGCCATCGGCCATTAGAGGAATAACATCGTCGACATGCGGATAAGGGTAAACATAGTGTAAACGCACCCAGACACCGAGGCTTCCTAGTGCCTGGGCGAGGTCGAGAAAACGGGTTTTTAAGGGCTGCCCCTGCCAGAAGCAAGTTTTATATTTGAGGTCAACGCCATAAGCGCTGGTATCCTGGGAAATCACCAGAATTTCCTTTACCCCACCTGCTACCAGATTTTCTGCTTCCTGCATGATCTGGTCTATAGGGCGGCTGACGAGATTCCCGCGAAACGAGGGGATAATGCAAAAACTACAGCGATGATTACAACCTTCTGAAATTTTCAGATAGGCGTAGTGCCGAGGTGTCAGCTTGATTCCCTGTTTCGGAACAAGGTCGAAAAACGGATCGTGTGGCGCGGGTAGATGCTGATGAACGGCCTGCATTACCTCGTCTTTCGCGTGCGGACCGGTAACCGCGAGTAAATCCGGAAAGCGGTCGTTAATCAAGTCTGATTTGGCGCCCAGACAGCCTGTGACGATCACCCTGCCGTTTTCGTTCAGGGCGTCGTTGATGGTTTCGAGCGACTCCTGAACTGCCGAGTCGATAAAACCGCAGGTGTTAATAATCACCATATCGGCTTCATCAAAGCCCGGAACCATGTCGTACCCTTCGGCCCTGAGTTGGGTGATGATCTGCTCTGAATCAACCGTTGCTTTCGGGCAACCCAGACTGACGAAACCAATTTTGTGCGGCGTTTTTGCCATGACTGGACTATTTTACGAATAATGCGGGAAGAAAAAACTCACTCACCAAAAGGGGTTTTTGATCAATCTTGAACAACGATCGTCTACCCCAAATTTGTTGACCGCACGGGGTGCTGCCAGACAATGCTATTTTGAACAGGGGATCTTTTGGAGACACACTGGCAAGATGCTGTTTTTCCCTGCGCAGGCCTGGGTTTGCAAACAGATACCCGCCCAACGGCCGATTGCCCAAATAGCGTAGTCTCTGGTGTTTTCCTTTCAGTGTTTTAAGCGGAATAAGCGAGCGCGCATATACGCAGACCCTGTCTCCACAGAGCAGCTGTACCTGGCGAAGCAGGACTTTTTGCCGAGGTGGAATTTGTAACAGCCTGGATTCTTCAATTTCTGCCCTGTCCCAATACTGGCTTAAAACGCGAACCGAAAACTTGCCAGGGCAAAAAGCCATCATTCGCCTGGTTAGCGAACCCTGATCATCCAACCACGAGCGCACCTCAGGATCGAGTGTTCTAGCAGACAAAGCGGCAGGACTGAACCAGTGGGAGGCAAGTGGGTGTTTCAAGGAAATCGTATCGGCAAAAAATTTGACCGCATTATCCTTGAATTCATGATCCGGTGCAAAATGAACCGCTTGTCGCTGGAGGAATTAGGTCAGACATGATTTAATTGAATATATAGAGAGGGAAGAAAAACTCATGAAAACAAATCGACCAACATTATTTCTTTTTTGTGCCCTTATTGGGTTGTCTTTTTCGGGCCGGGCTGAAATTCAGGACCAGGGACTGAATTCCATTTTGGTGATCATGGACAAGGCGATCGGTGAAACGTCCAGCGACCCCGAAGGCGCAGACGATCAAGCAGCTATCACTGCTGCGCGTGAAACAGCAAGCGCGGCGGTGGTGAGACTGGCCAGGACTCTCGGAACTCTAAGCTATTCGAGATTGCAGTGTGAAGACGCCAGCGTATTGAGCGAGTTTACTCGGCGCCTGCAGCAGATGCCGGAAGAAAGTCGCGATGCGATGCGCGATGCGTTTCAGGAGGGTTTTAACAAAAGTGAAAGTGAAGCGAAGTTACTATCCGACGACGAATGTAAACGCCTGACCCAGTCACGAATTCGCACTGAAAAGGTAGAAGAGTCGAATGTGAAACAGGAATTGAAGCCAGTTGAGGCTGCCAAACAGGAAGTAGTTGAAGAAAAACCAGACGAAACCCCTAAACTAAGGTTTCTCCGTATCGCCGAGATAAGCGGCCAACTCGCATTCAAAACCGAAATATGCCAGAGCAAAAAGGTTTTTACGCGAGACTATAATGAATTCATTGAAGGCGTACCCGAAGAGTACCAGGAAGATGTTAAAAACGCCTACTGGAAGGGCTATAAGCACGGTAAACGCCTAAATAAGAATTTAACCCAGGAACAGTGTTAAGCAGACATTTGCCCCAAAAACGAAAAGCTCATTGCAGTCGACCCAGGTATTTCTTGATCGCGTGCGCCGCTGCGGTAAAGCCAAAACACGCGGTAACACCAACAAAGGACCCAATGCCAGTCGCGCAGTCGAGCGTGGTTCGCTCATTATGGGCCATTTTGGCAAACCCAACTCCGCCATTGGGAGTCGGATAGACCGCCTGTTCGGTTGAGAAAACGCAATCGATGGCGAACCGGCGTTTGGGATTACGACTGTACCCGAATTGATGACGTAGCCTTGAGCGCATTTTTGCCAGTAGCGGGTCGTTGTAGGTCCGGGTTAAATCCGCGATTTCAATTTTGGTCGGATCGCTAAGTCCACCGGCACCTCCGGTGGAAACGAAGCGAATTTTGTTGCGTCGACAATGATGTACCAGCGAAGCCTTATGATGAACATGGTCGATGGCGTCGATAACATAGTCGTACCGGGAAAAATTAAACTTCTCCAGGCTGGCACGCGTCACCAGATCGTCTATCGCCAGGCAGGCGCAGTCCGGGTTGATCTGTAGAATTCGCTTCCTCAGCACTTCGACCTTGCTGTCACCCAGAGTGTCGACCAGGGTATGAATTTGGCGGTTGGTATTACCGATATCGATATCGTCGTGATCGATCAGGGTGATTTTACCGATGCCTGAACGCGCCGCGGCCTCGGCCGTCCAGGAGCCAACGCCACCGACGCCGACGATGCAAAAATGCGCGTGCCGCAACTGGTCGAGCGCAGCCAGTCCGAATACACGCGTGAGTCCTTCAAATCGATTGTGATAGTCTTCGCCTGGCATGGGGGATAGAAAATATTTTTAACCTGGCTAGTGTATTGGGCTACACTCGAACTGTCACTCCAATATCCAATATCCAATATCCAATCTACTATTCAGGACTACGAATGAACTCTGCCTGCCTTTTTACTATTTCGGCACCCTCCGGCGCCGGTAAAACCAGTCTCGTAAGAGCCTTACTGGATAAAAAGTCGGATTTGCTGGCCGTCAGTGTTTCGCATGCGACCAGGAGCATACGCCCCGGAGAAACCGATGGTGTCGATTATCATTTTGTGAGCCTCGACACCTTCGAGCAAATGACGGATAACGGCGATTTTCTAGAACATGCCCGGGTATTCGATAACCACTATGGGACTGCACGGTCATCGGTGGAAGCTTTGCTTGGTAGCGGTAAGCACGTAATCCTGGAAATTGACTGGCAGGGGGCGCGGCAAGTAAAGAAAAAGATGCCCGACACGGTTTGCATAACTATTTTACCGCCGTCAAGAGCAGTGCTGGAACAGCGTCTGACCGACAGGGCTACGGATGACAGGCAGACTATCGAGCGACGTATGCTCGCTGCCGATCGTGAAATGTCGCACTATAACGATGCCGAGTACCTGGTAATCAATAAAGAGTTCGAACAGGCATTGTATGACCTGGAGTGCATTATCCACGCGCAGGGTCTGATTCGAGATCGTCAAATATCGAAATATCAGACATTAATCGACTCAATTCCTGAAGAAATGGATTAAAAAGAGTCGAAATTTTCAGAGAATCCTTTCGATTTGCCCACGTTTTAGCTATTATGGCGCCCCTTTTTGACCCGCCCACCGCCCAGGAGCAGATGTATGGCACGTATAACCGTTGAAGATTGTCTCGAACACGTCGATAACCGATTCGATCTGGTTTTGCTGGCCGCACGTCGGGCAAGACAAATTGCCCAGGGTGCCGACCCGCTGGTGCCAGAAGAAAATGATAAGCCCACGGTCATCGCTTTGCGTGAAATTGCCGAAAATCTAATTTCTGATGCCGGTATGGATGAAATGGAAGCGAAGCACGAGCTGGAAAAAATTTCCACCGAAGATGACCTGATCCGCCAAATCGCACAAGCGAGCCTGGCAGCGGAACGACCCGAGTAGTCCAACGCGCATTTAATCGCACCACCGCTCGATCCCCAAATTAACCAGACGGATACCGGCCTTAACCGGTTTTTCTGGCCCTAACCAATATTAGCCAGATATGATATAACAGTACGATAGGTAATATGTCGTTTATCAATCTGACCCTGGGGGGTTAGCAATTCATCATGTCGCGGGCGGAAAACGCCAATTTATTTGAAGTAGTCGCTGGCGGTCAACCGTTCGACCAGGACGCGACGCAAATTAACGATCTTTGTGCCGAACTGGCAGAGTACCTTGATACCGGGCAGGTTGAAGAAGTTTATCGAGCCTATTTGCTCGGCGCGCAGGCACACGAAGGACAGAGCCGAGTTTCCGGCGAACCCTACATAAGCCACCCGGTTGCGGTGGCTCGAATCCTGTGTGAGATGCGCATGGATGCCAATAGCATTATTGCAGCGATTCTGCACGATGTGATCGAAGATACGCCGACCCTGAAAGAACAACTGGCCGAACATTTTGGCGACGAAGTTGCAGAACTGGTTGACGGAGTAAGCAAGCTTACCAAGATTGATTTCCGTACCAAGGCAGAGGCTCAGGCCGAAAATTTCCGCAAGATGATGCTGGCAATGGTGAAAGATATCCGCGTCATTATCATCAAGCTCGCCGATCGCCTCCACAATATGCGTACTCTCGATGCGATGCGGCCCGATAAACGACGACGCATCGCGCGCGAAACCATGGATATTTACGCGCCAATCGCCAACCGGCTCGGCATATTCAAAATGCGTCATGAGCTGCTCGATTTATCGATCAAAAGTGCCTATCCGATGCGCTACCGGGCGCTCGAAAGCGCCTGCAAGGAAGTTGTTGGTTACCGCAAGGAAATTTTCAACACTATCGAGGCAGCGATTCGCGAAAGATTGAGGGAAGTCAATATCGACGCGGTAGTTAAATACCGGCAAAAAAACATTCACAGTATTTACCGCAAAATGAAGGAGAAAAAGCTCAGTTTCAAGGCGTTAACCGATGTTTTCGGGGTGCGAATCATGACCGATTCAGTCGACGATTGTTACCGCGTACTCGGCGTAATGCATAATCTTTACAAACCGTTGCCAGGTAAATTCAAGGATTACCTCGCAATTCCAAAGACCAATGGTTACCAGTCTTTACATAGCAGCCTGTTTGGCCCCCACGGGGTTGCTATCGAAGTTCAAATTCGAACCGAGGAAATGGATCACTTCGCCGAATCCGGTATTGCTGCTCACTGGATTTACAAGGAGGGTGAAAATAGTACGACGACGGCCCAGTCCCGCGCTCTTGAGTGGCTAAAAAGCCTGCTTGAAATGCAGCAAAAATCGGGCAGTTCCCAGGAGTTCCTGGAGAGCGTCAAGGTCGATCTGTTTCCAGACGAAATTTACGTATTTACGCCTAAAGGCGATATTAAGAAAATGCCGCGCGGTTCGACGGTGGTCGATTTTGCCTACGCGGTGCATACGGATGTGGGTAACACCTGTGTTGCCGCTCGTATCGATAACCACATGTCACCGTTAAGCAGCCGGCTATACAACAGCCAAACTATTGAAATAATCAGTTCAGACGCGAGCCGCCCCCATCCCAGTTGGCTAGATTTTGTAATCACCGCCAAGGCGCGCACAAATATCCGACATTTTTTAAAATCCCTGCAAAAAACCGAAGCGATTTCGCTCGGTCAGCGGCTGTTGCAACAATCGGTAAGCCTCGTAGTTGGGCGAGATGAAGCCATCACTAAAGAAAAAATTGACAAGGTGCTGGAGCAATACCAGATACCCGACCACCAGGAATTGCTGGCTGAAATTGGCCTCGGGAATCGCAATTCCAGCCTTGTTGCCAAGGCGATGTATGATATCGAGGAAGACGATACGGCTTACGATGGATCTGGAAAGCCGCTGGCAATCAAGGGCACCGAAGGCATGGTGGTGTCGTTTGCCAAGTGCTGTCGGCCAGTACCCGGCGACGCGATCATCGGCTTCATGTCTGCGGGAAAGGGTATTGTGGTACACCGGCAAATCTGTCGCAACATTCCCGATACAGACCGCGAAAGTCGCAAGCTGTCGGTACAGTGGTCCGAACATGTGGAAGGCGAATATCTGGCCTTCATGCGTGTACAGGTAGCGAACCAACGTGGTGTACTGGCTAATTTGGCGTCGACTATCGCAAATATGGCGTCCAATATCGAGCTCATTAACCTGACGGAAAAAGATGGTCGAATTTCCACGATCGAATTTGTCATCACGGTCAATGATCGAATTCACCTGGCACGAATAATGAAAAAGTTACGCAGCCTGCAGGTGGTTAATCGTATCTGGCGCAAGTAAAGCGCTTTTGCTCGGTGGCGTTTATGCCGCATAATCCAGTTTTTCAATATATTGCTCGAGGAAATCATGTCAAAAACCATCATTCAGACCAACAATGCCCCGGCGGCTATAGGCACTTATTCGCAGGCGGTTAAGGTCGATAGCACAGTCTATATTTCGGGTCAAATCCCACTCGACCCAGCGACCATGGAAATCGTCGGCGATGGTATCGAAGCACAAATTACCCAGGTTTTTGATAATTTAAGTGCCGTGGCCGAAGCCGCGGAAGGAAGTCTCAGGGACATTGTCAAATTGAATATATTTCTCACCGATCTAGGCAACTTTCCGACCGTTAACGAAATTATGGCGAATTACTTTGATGAGCCCTATCCGGCGCGTGCCGCTATCGGTGTGTCTGCGCTACCGAAAGCAGCGCAGGTTGAAATGGATGCGGTATTGGTGCTGGAATAAACTTTATCCTATAGGATGGAAGACTGGTCTGCTCAGGGGGTACGTTATTTAAAGGGTGTTGGGCCGAAGGTCGCGGAAAAACTACAAAAACTGGGGATTCAAACCCAGCGTGACCTGCTGTTTCACCTGCCTTTGCGCTACGAAGACCGTACTCACATTACTGCCATAGGCTCGCTTCTGGCGGGTAGCAAGAGCATGGTTCAGGCCGAAGTGCTGCAGGCTGGCACCCACTTTCGCCGGCAGGGACGCTCGCACCGGACACTGGTGGCGAAGCTTGCGGATCATAGCGGTCTGCTGACGGTTCGATTGTTTTATTTTAACGCACGCCAACAGGAGCAGTTACAAAAAGGTGCCTGGCTGCGTTGCTTCGGCGAAGTTCGCAGCGCAATGGGTGAAATAGAAATGGTGCATCCTGATATCGAAGTCATCGATATCGATAACCCGCCTCCAATGATGCAGACCCTGACCCCGATTTACCCGACCACTGAAGGATTACATCAGCTTTCGCTGGGCAAAATTATACGACAGGCGATCGAAAACCTGCGTACCCATGGAATGCCAGAGACCATGCCGCCACGCTGGCTGGAAAAATATCATTTCCCCGGCTTTGAAGCAGCCATGATGCATTTGCACCGACCGCAGGATCAAAGCGATAGCGAGCGGATAGCCAACCGAAGCCATCCGGCCCAGTATCGATTTGCAGTCGAGGAGTTAACCGCGCATCGCCTTGCATTGCTGGAGCGCAGGGCGAAAATTAGAGCGAAAAGAAATCCAGCAATAAAAACAGACGGAACCATGCAACAGTCCCTGAAGAGCGCTTTACCGTTTGAATTAACCGGCGCACAACGACGCGTTTTGGCGGAATTGATGCAGGATTTCGAGTCGGCCAAACCGATGATGCGCCTGCTCCAGGGAGATGTCGGTTCGGGCAAAACCATCGTTGCCGCGATGGCGTGTGTGCCTGTAGCAGAATCGGGTTATCAGAGCGCGCTGATGGTGCCAACCGAAATCCTTGCCGAACAGCATTTTCAAAACCTGGAAGACTGGTTCGCACCTCTGGATTTGAAAGTCGTCTGTCTGATGGGTGCGGATAAGGGTAAAAAGCGTACGCAAAAGCTGGCTGCGATCGCATCAGGCGAGGCACATGTAGTGGTTGGAACCCACGCCCTGTTTCAGGCGAGTGTAGATTTTAGCGCCCTCGGGTTTATTATTATTGATGAACAACATCGTTTTGGCGTCGATCAGCGTCTGGCTTTGCAGAAAAAGGCCTGGAAACAGGAAATGCCGCACCAGTTAATCATGACGGCAACGCCGATTCCACGAACCCTTGCAATGTCGATATATGCTGATCTTGACTATTCGCAAATAGACGAATTGCCCCCTGGACGCAAACCGGTCACCACGTCGATTGTTTCCGAACAAAAACGCGGAAATTTAATCGATTCGGTGGCGCGGTCCTGCTCCGAGGGTGGGCAGGCTTACTGGGTTTGCACGCTGATCGAAGAATCGGAGGCGCTACAATGTGAGGCAGCAGAGAAAACCTTTGCATTGTTGCAACAACAACTACCAGGTGTGTCCGTTGGGCTGGTACATGGCCGTATGAAAGCGGACGAAAAAGAAGCGGTAATCCAGGCATTCAAAAGGGCGGAAACTGATATTTTGGTGGCGACCACGGTGATAGAAGTTGGTGTCGACGTGCCCAATGCCAGTATTATGGTTATCGAAAATCCAGAACGTCTGGGTCTGTCGCAAATACATCAGCTACGCGGTCGAGTCGGGCGGGGCGCGCGTGAAAGTTTTTGTATTCTACTGGTGAAAAGCGGGCTGTCCGCGCAGGCAAGAAATCGAGTGGAGATCATTCGTAGTCACCAGGATGGATTTGTCATAGCGCAAAAAGACCTCGAGCTACGTGGAGCGGGTGAAGTGCTGGGAACGCGGCAAACAGGCGAAGCCAGCTTCAAGATAGCCGATTTGTTACGCGATCAAAAGTGGTTTCCGCAGGTGGGTGAGTTGGCGCAGCTATTGCAAAAAAATGAGTATGCCGGTATTCGTGCTGAATTGTTGCGAAACTGGATCGGGCATAAACAGGGGTATACGGAAGTTGGCTAGGCGAAAGGAGAGTAATGTCGACACCCGCGTTATTATTGATAATATTAGGGCCTGGATATTTCGATAAACCCTGCCTAAGACCGTGAACGATGGTAATAACTGAGATTATACGATGAACCAGTGTGACCCCAACACCGAGACACTGATAGCCTACGATGAAGCACTGAAAAGCCTGGTCGAGCGCGTACTGCCGACGACAAAGATTGTATCCCGACCCCTTTTGCAGGCACTCGGCGATGTGCTGGCGCAGGATTTGAGTGCCGCCATTGACGTGCCATCGGCAGATAATTCAGCGATGGATGGTTACGCGTTGAATACGCGCGCGCTTTCCGCTTCGGGCGAAACGGTGCTACCCGTATCGCTACGAATCGCGGCGGGTGAAGCCGGAACGATGCTGGCATCTGGTACCGCGGCGAGGATATTTACCGGCGCACTGCTTCCCTCTGGCGCAGACACGGTTATTATGCAGGAACAGGTCAGGCTGGTAGGTAATACAATCCGTTTCGAGCGCAAACCAGCTCGTGGTGAGAATATCCGTCTGGCCGGCAACGACATTAGACGCGGCGACACGATACTAAGCAAAGGTTGTCGCTTGCGCCCCCAGGAACTCGGCATTGCTGCCTCGATCGGGCTGCAAACATTGCCCGTATTCGAGAGGACTCGTGTGGGCATTTTTTTTACCGGGGACGAACTGGTCGAACCGGGCCAGGAACTGGGCCCGGGTAAGATTTACGACTCCAACCGTTATACACTGCACGGATTATTGCAGTCGATGGGTTGTGAAATTGTCGATTGTGGACTGGTCGGCGATACTCTGCAGGCGACCAAAGCAGCGATGCTCGATGCCTCTCAAAGGGCCGATCTAGTGGTTACCTGTGGCGGTGTATCGGTAGGAGAAGAAGATCATGTGCGTGTCGCCATCGAGCAACTCGGTGACCTGCATTTATGGCGGCTTAGAATCAAGCCGGGCAAACCCCTTGCTTTTGGTAATATTAACCAGACGCCCTTTGTCGGTTTGCCCGGTAATCCCGTTTCGGTTTTCGCGACCTTCCTGCTGTTTGTTTGCCCATTGATAAAGACGCTGCAGGGCAGGCCATGGGAAAAGCCTGTAGTGGCCCCGGTGGTAGCCGGATTTGACTGGCCGAAGCCAGACAGCCGTAGAGAATTTCTACGCGCTCGGCTTGAATATAATGACGCGTGTGAACTGGTAGCGCGTATTTACCCTAACCAGGATTCGGGTGTTCTTACGTCGACAGTGTGGGCACAGGGATTCGTCGATATCGCCGAAGGACAGACGGTTAATATCGGTGATCGAGTCGATTATCTGTCGTTCGAGCAAATATTGAGTTGACATGATAATTAAAGTACAGGAACAGGATTTTGATATTGCCGAAGTCCATCGGCAATTACTCGCTGGACGCAGTGACGTCGGTGCAATTTCCAGCTTTGTTGGCCTGGTGCGCGATTTACCGCAGAATCGTCTGCAGAAACTGACACTCGAACACTACCCGGACATGACCGAGAAAGCGCTGCAAAAAATCGTTGAAAAGGCAAACCAGCGCTGGGATATATTCGACTGTGCAATCATTCATCGGGTTGGTGAATTGAAGCCAGCAGATCAGATCGTTCTGGTTAGCGTTTTGTCGGCACATCGAAAGGCAGCCTTTAACGCCTGTGAATATATTATGGATTATCTCAAAACCGATGCGCCATTCTGGAAAAAGGAAACCGATGACCAGGGCGAAAAATGGGTAGATTCAAAGGAGAGCGATACCGACGCCAGGAAACGATGGTAATCGCTGGGCGTAATCAGGAAGCTGTATAAAGCCCCCCATATTTTTTGATTTAATGCGTCACGGTAGCCAATTTGTCTGTTATTTCCTGCTACAATCGCGCTTGTTTGAGTAAGTGCCTGTTCCGAGTACGATGGATGTTTCCCACCTGCTAGATTCCCTTAATGACCGCCAGCGCGAAGCTGTCAGTACCGAGCCAGGACCTGTCCTGGTACTGGCCGGTGCGGGTAGCGGTAAAACCCGGGTTTTGACTCATCGGATTGCCTGGGTATGCGAAGTCGGTGGCTTATCACCGTTTAGCCTGCTCGCGGTTACCTTTACCAATAAGGCGGCGAGTGAAATGCGCGCCCGGGTCGAAGGCTTACTGGGAATTTCTGCTGGCGCGATGTGGGTCGGTACCTTTCACGGGCTTGCACACCGCATGTTACGTGCCCACTGGGAGGCGGCAAAGCTGCCACAAAGCTTTCAAATTCTCGACAGCGACGACCAGCTACGCATGGTTAAGCGCGTAATCCGGCAACTTGAGTTAGACGAGACTAATTGGCCTGCCAGGCAGGCACAATGGTTCATCAACCACAATAAAGACGAAGGTTTGCGTCCCGCGCATATAGATCCGGGAAACGACCATATAGAGCAACAATTACTCGCGATCTATCAATTATACGAAACGCTGTGCGAGCGAGCCGGCGCGGTCGATTTCGCCGAGTTATTGCTGCGTACCTTAGAGTTGATCCGTGATAATGACGATCTACGCGCGCATTACCAACGACGATTTCAGCATATCCTGGTGGATGAATTTCAAGACACCAATGCGATTCAATACGCCTGGTTAAGGTTGATGGCAGGCGGCGAGACGCCGATATTCGTGGTAGGCGACGACGATCAGTCAATTTACGGCTGGCGCGGAGCACGCATCGAAAATATTCACCATTTCGAAAAGGATTTTGCTGATACTCGGATCATTCGCCTCGAGCAAAATTACCGCTCCACGGGTATTATTCTGAAGGCGGCAAACGCGTTGATCGATAATAATCGCGGCCGTTTGGGAAAAAAACTATGGACCGAGAGCGATGACGGTGAACCTATTATGTTTTATTGCGCCTACAACGAAAAGGACGAAGCGCGCTTTGTCGTCGATCGGATCCAGAGTTGGGTCGATCAGGGGCGTAACCGTAATGAAGTGGCGGTGTTGTATCGCTCTAACGCACAGTCACGCCAGTTTGAAGAAATCCTCGTGGCCCGTGGCATGCCTTATCGAGTCTATGGCGGGATGCGTTTTTTCGAGCGTGCCGAAGTCAAGGATACGCTGGCTTACCTGAGAATACTCGCCAATCCGATGGCCGATCATGCCTTTGATCGGACCGTGAATCATCCGCCGCGCGGGATTGGGCAAAAAACCATTGGACTGATACGTGAGCAGGCCAAATCGCAGTCCCAATCACTTTGGAATGCGGCAATTTCTCTGCTCGAAAGTGGGCAATTAACTGCCCGCGCGCAGACCGCGCTACAGGCTTATATCGAACTAATAGGGCGGATGCAGAGCAATCTTCTCGCCATGAATTTATCAGAGCAAATACAGCTTTGTATTGAGCAAAGTGGGTTGAAAGTACATTTCAGCAAGGATAAAACCGAGAAGGGAATGTCACGGCTAGAAAACTTGCAGGAATTAATCGGTGCAGGCAAAAGTTTTCAATTCGAGGCCGAGCCTGAAACTGAAGAGATGAGCCCGCTCGACGCTTTTCTCACCCATGCCGCGCTGGAAGCGGGCGAAGACCAGGCTGAAGCCTGGGAAGATTGCGTGCAGTTGATGACGCTGCACTCGGTCAAGGGACTGGAATTCCCACTGGTATTTCTGGTGGGAATGGAAGAAGGCCTGTTTCCCCACCAGCGTTCCAGCGAAGAGCCGGGAAGAATGGAAGAAGAGCGCCGCTTATGTTATGTCGGTATTACCCGAGCCCGGGAGCAACTGGTGGTGAGTAGTGCGGAGGTGCGCAGGTTATACGGTAATGAAAATTACAATATGGTATCGCGGTTTATCCGCGAGATTCCGGATGAATATCTACAGGAAATCAGGCCAAAGGCGCAGTTCTCACGGCCCACGTTCTCAGCACCGAAAAAAATAACGCGTCGGGAAACCGAGGCGGAGACAGGGCTGTTTGTCGGACAAAGCGTCAACCACAACAAGTTTGGTAGTGGCGTCGTGTTAAATCTGGAGGGAAAGGGTACGCAATCCCGCGTTCAGGTGAACTTTGAGCGGGCTGGCAGCAAATGGTTGATGGTTGATCTGGCAAACCTGAAAACAGCCTGATCTGCCGGGTTAGAAAACTCAGGCGCCCAAAGTCAATAAAAACAGGCTTGATACCATATCTCACAGGGTGTTAGCAGTGTTAAAATCATGCGCATCGAAAATTTTAGAAAATCTTAAAGGAAAACATATGAGCAATCAAAAAGTCGCTTTTGTAGGTCTGGGCGTGATGGGCTACCCAATGGCCGGTCATTTGTCCAAAGCAGGTCACCAGACCAGGGTTTACAATCGCACGACAACCAAAGCCGAGCAGTGGTGCAAGGAATATCAGGGAGACTATGCGAAAACGCCGAGAGAAGCGGCCGAAGGCGCTGATTTTGTATTTATCTGCGTGGGTAACGATGACGACTTGCGCTCGGTAGTGTACGGCGATGATGGGATACTGGCGGGGATGAAGGACGGGGCAATTCTGATCGATCACACCACCGCCTCGGCCAATGTAGCACGCGAGATAGCCGACAAGGCGAAGGTATCCTGCCTTGATGCACCGGTTTCAGGTGGACAGGCTGGTGCAGAAAACGGCGCATTAACGGTTATGGTCGGCGGTGAAAAAGCGGCATTCGATGCCGCCAGGCCAGTCATTCTTAGCTACGCCCGGGCTGTTGAGTTGCTCGGTCCTGCTGGCGCGGGGCAATTGACCAAGATGGTAAACCAGATTTGCATTGCCGGACTGGTGCAGGGCTTGTCCGAAGGGCTAAATTTTGCGCAATGCTCCGGTCTCGACGGGGCCAGGGTGGTGGATGTAATATCCAAAGGTGCGGCTGGATCATGGCAAATGGAAAATCGTGGGTTGACGATGCTAAAAGACGAGTTTGAGTTTGGTTTTGCGGTTGACTGGATGCGCAAGGATTTAGGGATTTGTATAGAGGAAAGCACGAAAAATGGCGCCGCTTTGCCCGTTACCAGTATGGTCAACGACTATTATGGTGAAATACAGGAAATGGGTGGTAACCGATGGGATACCTCGAGCCTGATTCGCCGGCTGACGCGATGATCGCCCCTGCGCCATGTTGCAAATAGTCGGCAAAAATAAACACGTATTGCTTAGTTACTCGATTACCGATGCCGATACGGGGGTATTGCTGGAGCAAATCGAACTGCCTATTCCTTATATCCATGGCGGTCAGCAAGCAATGCTGGAAAGGGTCGAACAGGCGTTAGTGGGCGCCAAAGCAGGTGATCGGGTCGAGGTGAGGCTAAGCCCGGCTGAAGCTTATGGAGAGCCAGACCCTGCTTTAATATTCACCGAGCGTCGAGCCAACGTGCCAGCGCAATTCCATCGCCCTGGTGCCGAGGTAGAATTTCAAAGCGACCGGGGTGATGTAAAATCATTCCTGGTTACCAGTGTGAACGAAAACGAAATCACTATCGATGGAAACAATCCATTGGTCGGTAAAAACATAATATTTAGTGTACAAATACATGCGATTCGTGACGCCAGCGCAACTGAAATCAGGGAAGGAAGGCCAGATCAGGGGCCGAAACTGAGCTAACGCGAAGCGCTAATACTAATATTCTAAGCGAGGGAAGCGGGACAAGGAAAATAGTACTAATAACACGCCCTTTTTAACTATCAATTCGAGAAAAACTGGAAAAATTAAGTAAATGTACTATATACAGACTTAAGTGTTAAAGATTGAGCACCCAAGCCTGATCTCTTTCACGATGTCCTCCTTTGGTTGTATTTACGTCAATATGACTTTCATGGCTGGTTGCCCCTTCGACCGGCCATTTTTTTTGCCTGATCTCTTACCATGTGCAAAAACAGCGCCGATGATATCCCGGCCGAGCTAAAAATCATGCTCATCACGATGATCTGGTAACGCGCTGCGATTAGTGGATCGGTACCCGCCAGTATTTGTCCTGTCATCATGCCGGGTAGAGAGACCAGCCCAACCGCAAGCAGTGAATTGGTAATTGGGATCATGGACGCCTGAAACGCGATGTTGCGAGCGCTATGATAGTCTATTTTATGTTCGAACTCGCTGAACAGGCGTTCCCCGGCAAGGCTCACCGCATTCATCGAGTTTGAAAAAATCATTCCCGCGATCGGTATCATTACCTCTGGCTGGTACCACGGATCGACATGCAATACGCCTTGCGAGATAAACACCAGATTAAGTCCACCACCACCGAGAATAGCGCCAGCGCTGTATAAAAGTAGAGGTTTCTTGTCCACTGGCAGGGCATTGAGTGAAATCCAGCTTGCCATACTTAACATGAAGATTAACACCAGCAGGATTATCCACTGGCTATTCGCATTAAAGATAAAGTTGAGTGCATAGCCAATCAGCAACAGTTGAATCAGCATGCGAAATACAGCGATCACTGCCGATTTTATGTTCTGCGCCCAGTAAAATATGATTACCAGGGTAATTAAAACCGGAACTAATCCTACCGCAAGGTCAACAAGGGTAATTTGGTACATCAGCGATTGCTGTATCTAGAGCTCTTTATACATTTTCATGTTGAAAGAGTATTGCTCGATCAATGATATTCTTCCCAGTATTTTTCTGGAGACTGGTGTGGGATTTCATGGGCTTCAGATGGTTTTTCCTCAAAACTGGTGATGTCGATGTTCATAATTGTCGCGCGCAGTTTCTTCGAGATACTGGTAAATCGTGTTGCGCCAGGTTTCAAATAGACGTGGCGACATCGATAGTGCTCGAAGTCATCCATAAATAAATAGACTACGCTGGTGAATAGATAAATTCAACCTGGGCCAGGATTCCTGTTTATCCGGCCCATGCTTAGCCGGGGCAAGCCACTTAAATCGGCTCGGCAAGTAATTTCGGAAAATCCCTGTTCGCGCATCATCTGACCGACAGCGGCCTGCTGCTCGAATCCATGCTCAAGTAACAAATAACCACGGAATTTTAAATAGTCTGGTGCCGATGCAATGATTAACTGCAATGCTTCAAGCCCGGTCTTCCCAGGGGATAAAGCGGCGAGCGGTTCGGCCCGCAAGTCTCCCTGGTTCAAGCAGGGGTCAGTCGCTGCAATGTAGGGCGGATTCGACAGGATTATGTCGTATCGCCTGGTGTTATCGATGGCTGAAAACCAGTCTGACAGGATCCATTTGATAGCTACTCCATGTAAAGTCGCATTTTGCCGAGCCAGTTCGAGACAATCTGCGCTAATATCGGTTGCCACGATATTAATATCAGGCCGATTAAGCTTCAGGGAAATAGCGATGGCGCCGGTGCCGGTGCCGAGTTCCAGCATATCAATCGCGGAGTGCTTTGGATAAAGATCGAGAGTTGCCTCGACCAGCATTTCTGTTTCTGGTCTCGGTACCAAAGCAACGGCAGTTGTTCTGAAATTTAGCGAGAAAAATTCGCGTTGCCCCAGTAGATAGGCAATAGGTGTCGGCTCAACTCGTTTATCAACCAATTCCTGATAGTGTCGCCAGGCATCGTCTGGTATAGCCTGTCCAGGCCAGCTATACAAAAAACTGCGCGGTTTATCGATGCAGTATGCGAGCAGGACCTCGGCATCGAGTTTTGCGGTATCGCTGCATTTCGCGCAGCGAGCAGCTCCCCAGGCGATAGCCGCATCTATTTGTTCACTCATTCGCGATTAACTGTTCCATTGTTGACGGCATTTATTCGGAGGACTTATAACCCCTGATCCTCATCTGACAGCTTAGCCAGCTGTTCTGCCTGGAATTCGTGCATCAGCGGATCGACCACGTGATTGAGCGCGCCGCCGAGTATTTCATCGAGCTTATACAGGGTTAGGTTAATCCGATGGTCGGTCAGGCGACCCTGAGGATAGTTATAGGTTCGAATGCGTTCCGATCTATCTCCACCACCGACCAGGGATTTTCTTTCCGCCGCCTGTTCCCTGTCCTGCGCCTGTTTTTCAGCGTCGTATATTCTGGCTTGAAGCAGGGACATGGCGCGCGCCCTGTTTTTATGCTGAGAGCGTTCATCCTGGCATTCGACAACAGTACCGGTGGGCAAGTGCGTGAGCCTGATTGCCGAATCTGTTTTGTTTACGTGTTGGCCCCCGGCCCCCGAGGCGCGAAAAGTGTCGATTCGTAAATCAGTCGGGTTGATTTCAATCATCTGGACCTCTTCTCCTTCGGGGATGATTGCTACCGTCGCGGCAGAAGTGTGTACTCGACCCTGCGACTCGGTTTCTGGTACGCGTTGTACGCGATGAGCACCCGATTCGAATTTTAACTGCGAGTAAACTCCCTGGCCAATAATGCGCGCGATAATTTCCTTGTAACCGCCGTGTTCCCCTTCGTGGCTATTGAGAACCTCGAGTTGCCATTTGCGCGATTCTGCGTAACGGCTGTACATCCTGAATAAATCGCCGGCGAACAGCGCCGCTTCGTCGCCACCGGTGCCCGCGCGTATTTCGAGGAATACGTTCGCGTTGTCGTTTGCATCCCTGGGCAGTAGCAGTTTCTGTAACCCAGTTTCGAGATCCACTATTCTCCGGGTATTTTCGATAATATCTTCTTCGGCCAGTTCACGCATCTCAGCGTCCTCTTCAGCCAGCATTTCGTGCGCAGACTCGAGTGCCTGTTGTGCCTTCTTATATTCGTTAAAACTGGTTACGACATCTTCGAGTTGTGCATATTCTATCGACAGGCTGCGAAACTTGTCCTGGTTGTTAATGGTTTCTATATCGGCGAGTAAAGCGGCTATTTCTTCGTGCCGGGCGCGTAGCAATTCCAGTTTGTTTAGCAGGGATTCTTTCATGGGGCTGAGAGCGACGTGCTAGTCTATTTCTCGGAGGGCATCAGCGATTTTAATAATCGAATGGCATCCTGGTCGTCGGTCTTCAGGGCCTTGCGCATTTGCATGGTTGGGCCATGCAACATTTTATTGGTCAGGATATTCGCCAGGGTATTTAACGCTTTCTCGGCATTTTGATCTTGATCGAACTGTGCCATCGCGCGTTCTACGCATTGCCGTTTTATCGATTCCGCATTTTGGCGTAACTGCCGAATTTCATCGGCGGACTGGTGAGTTTTGAGCCATTGGGCGAAAACCTTAACCTCGAGGCTAATAATCTCCTGTGCCGCTTCGGCCGCCTGTTCACGGGAACGCAAATTTTCGTCGATAACGCTTTTCAAGTCGTCGACGGTATAAAGATAAATATCCTCTAAATCCCCAACCTGGCTTTCGACATCCCTCGGAACCGCCAGGTCGACCATAAAAATAGGACGATGTTTGCGTATTTTTAATGCCGCTTCGGTGGCGCCTTTACCGAGGATTGGTAATTGACTCGCGGTGGATGAAATGACGATATCGGCGTCTACCAGTTGTCCTGGTACCTCGCTGATGTGTACCGCTTCGGCATCTACCTCCTCGGCCAGTTTCTGTGCATTTTCCAGGCTTCGGTTGGCAATCACGATTGTGCCAATTCCCTGCTTGCGTAAGTGGCGAGCAACCAGCTCGATGGTTTCACCAGCACCGATCAGTAATGCCTGCAACTGCTCAAGGTTACCAAATATTTGTTTTGCAAGAGTAACCGCAGCGAAAGCGACCGAAATTGGATTCGCCCCGATTTCAGTATCGGTACGGACGCGTTTTGCTACACTAAACGTATGCTGAAACAGCCGATCCAGGATTGAATTCACGCTCTTACCCCGGCGCGCCTGATCGAACGAGGTTTTAAGCTGGCCGAGGATCTGTGGTTCGCCAAGCACCATCGAATCGAGACCTGAAGCAACCCGAAATAGATGCCGCACTGCCTCCTGGTCGAAATGCTGATACATATAAGTCGACAATGCTTCTTCGTTCATGTTGTGATAACTGGATAGCCAACGGGATATAGACTCGACCGAATCGCGGGAGGTATCGCAATAGATTTCGGTGCGATTACAGGTCGACAGGATGACCGACTCGTTGACCGCTGGTATACGTTGCAGTTCGTGCAGCGCACTAGACAGTTGGTCTGGCGAAAACGCTACCTTCTCTCGAATATCGACGGGGGCGGTCTGGTGGTTTATGCCAAGCGACAGTAAGGCCATGATTTATAAGAAACTTGCGTTATGCGACGTAGTGGAGTCACGGAATCAGGATCAAGGTTTGTGAAAGGATGGAACGATTATAGCGATAATGGATCGAATAGCTGTAATTATTAACATGGGATAGCTTACGGTTGCTAGCGAATTGACCATACAGGCTGATTTTTCGGGTCTGCAATCTTTTAGCTTTAAGAGTGGAATGTTACACTCAAAGAATCACAGATAACCAGAGCAATCTTGTTGGGCATGCTATCAAAATCACTAAGCCAATTCAGGCTATACACAATAATATTACTGCTAATCTTGTTGACGGGATGTGCTGGTTTTCAACTTCCCCTGAATCCGGGGGAATCTGCGTTAGGGTCGTCGCAGACTCGCGTCAAACCACTGGTTTCACAGGAGAATCCGGTTGGTGATGCCGCCTACCACCTGCTCGTGGCGGAAATTGCGATCTTTCGCGGTCAGACTGATTTGGCGGTTGAACATTATCTAGAGCTTGCGAGAATACAGGACAATCCAGCAATTGCCGCACGTGCTGTGCAGGTTGCGGTCTTTGGCCAGAACCTTGAAGCAGCTAGCGAAGCGGCGCAACGTTGGATTGAACTTGAGCCAGACCAGCTCGAAGCACTCCAGATTATCGCGACCATATATATTCGTCAGCATAATATTGACGAGGCATTTGAATATCTTGATGATCTGATCGAAATTAGTGATATTGAGGACAGGGATTTATTTCCCTCATTACTCGGTGTCCTGGCGCGCGAAAAAAATATTAAAACCGTTCTTGCAGTAACCTACAAAATCGCGAAAAAATATCCAGACCGAGCTTATATCCAGTATTTACACGGAATATTGGCCGCACAGGGGGGGCAGCCGGAGGTTGCACTGGAGTATCTGGACAGGGCATTGGCCAGTGAGGAAATAGATGAGGCATACAGCGGCAGGGCAAAAATATTGCTTCAGCTGGGCAGGCGTGAAGAAGCGGTACTCAGCCTGCAAAAAGCAGTTCTTAATCGGCCGAACGACCAGAAATTACGCCTCACCTATGCACGTTTGCTGGTGGACGTAAAGCAGTACGAAAGCGCAAGGGTGGAGTTTGAAAAGTTGCGCCAGGCTTCGCCAGACGATGCCGAACTGCTCTACACGCTGGGTCTGTTGTCACTAGAGTCCGGTCAACTCGATGAGGCTGAAAAATATATGATGCAGCTAATCGAGATGGAGCAACGACCCGGTGAGGCGCAATATTATCTCGGCCGAATCTACGAGAGTCGAAATCGGCACGATGATGCAATCAACTGGTACAGGCAGGTGCATATTGGCGAATATCGCTTTGATGCCCAATTGCGCATTGCTTATTTACTCGGCAAATCGGGACATTTTCAGCAAGCACGTGATCACCTCAAATCGATGCTCAAGGGTAGTCAGTCGGATGGCTCGCTGGTGCGAATTTATCTGGCCGAGGGAGATTTATTAAGATCAGAAAAACGATACGCAGAAGCAATGGAAGTGTACGACACGGCACTGAATATAATACCCGGAAATAGCGATCTTCTATACGCGCGCGCGCTGACTGCCGAAAGGGTGGGTCGCATCGATATTCTCGAACAGGATATAAAGACTATCCTGAAGACCGAACCAGATAATGGACACGCGCTCAATGCGCTCGGTTTTACGCTCGCCGATCAGACCGATCGGTTTGAGGAAGCCTATGGCTATCTCAAACGGGCGATAGAAATACTGCCAGAAGACGCCGCCGTGATGGATAGTTTAGGCTGGGTTAACTATCGTCTAGGGAAGTTTGACGAGGCCATTCGGCTACTGAGCAAAGCCCTGGCGCAATACGAGGATACTGAAATTGCGGCCCACCTGGGCGAAGTCCTGTGGGTAAGTGGCGCAGAGGAAGAAGCGAAAAAAGTATGGAATAAGGCACTGCAAAAGGTCCCTGATGATCCGTACCTGGAAAAGGTAATGCGTCGTCTTATCCCCTGACCAACCGGCTATTCAGAAAACTGGCATTTCCCCTGTTGCGCCACTACTATGCGCCGATGCCTGCAAACTATCGCCGTGCCAAAAAATTCTTTGTACTGATACTTCTTGTCCCGGTATTGTTGCTCGGCGCCTGCAGTCGCTTATCCGATATTCCTGTTACTAATGAAAGTTATCAGGTCTGGGCGAGGCGACAACAGGCGTTGGAAAAAATTGATGCCTGGGAGATTAATGCCAGGACGGCGATTTTTGTAAAGGATGAGGTAAACCAGATAGGAATCAGCTGGGTGCGTGACCGCGATCGTTTTGTAGTCATGATTCAGGCGCCATTTGGACAAGGTGTGTTTCGTGTCGAATCAAATGCCACGACAGATCAAAGCGCCGCGATCAAGCTCTCGATGCCCGACGGACAACTCTACTACGGCCAGACTGCAGAATCTCTGTTGTCGCGATTGTTTGGCTGGTCGATGCCTCTCAGTAGCTTGAAATCATGGATAAAAGGATTGCCACAACAAGCCGAAACCTATACTTATGATTTATATGCCGATGGGCGCCTGAAATCACTTCAGCAGGATGGCTGGTCGATTAATTATCTGGATTACTTTACAGAAGAGGGCGCCGAGCAAGGGCTACCGAAGAAGATGTATCTGAAACATAAGGATCTGGCGCTTAAAATAGTTATCGATCGCTGGTATCCGCTTCAGTCACGGGCGGATATGCCCGTGGAATTTCCCGATTTCGACTAAGCGTACAGCATGAATCGTCTAACCCTGGATTCACCTGCCAAGCTAAATTTGATGCTTCACATTACCGGGCGTCGGGACGATGGCTATCACTTGTTGCAAACAGTATTTCAATTTATCGATTTGAGCGACCGAATGGTCATAGGTGTGACCGAGAATGGCATGATCGGTCGGACTGAAGGCAACTCCCAGGTCTCCGAAAGCGAAGATATTACATTGCTTGCCGCAAAGAAGCTCCAGCGACGAACCCGTGTAACACAGGGAGCGGAAATATCGATCGATAAACGAATACCTATTGGAGGGGGTCTCGGAGGCGGCAGCTCCAATGCAGCCACAACATTACTCGCCTTGAACAGGCTCTGGGGCTTGAATCTCTCGATATCTGATCTGGCTGAAATCGGACTCGAACTCGGTGCCGACGTGCCTTTTTTCGTGGCCGGATATTCGGCCTGGGCCACCGGAATTGGCGAACAGTTAACCGCTATTGACTTGCCCGAACCCTGGTACCTGATTATAGATCCAGGAGTGATGGTTCCGACTGCGGAAATATTTGCTGCACAGGAATTGACACGGAATTGCGATGCAATCACAATACGCGCCTTTCTGGAAGGGTCGGGTACAAACGTATGCCAGGCTGTCGCTTGCGAACGCTATACTGAAATTCAGCAGGCTATCGACTGGATGGGTCGTCACTCGGTGGCCAGAATGACCGGAACTGGAGCCTGTGTATTCGCGCCTTTCGATAGCCTCGAACAGGTGGAGAGTGTAAAATCGCTGGTGCCAGCGCACTGGAATTCCTTCGTTGCGAAGGCAAAGAATATAAATCCGGTGCATCAGCAACTAGGATTGCTGTAACAGAATTTAGATACAAAGGGTCGTCGCCAGAAAGCAGGGCGAAGAGGACCAGAAATTAATGGGCCGTCGCCAAGCGGTAAGGCACCAGGTTTTGATCCTGGCATGCGTTGGTTCGAATCCAGCCGGCCCAGCCATATATAAAGAACGCTAGCCAGGGAACGAAAAAATATTTCGGTACAGGGCTGGATGAGAACCAAACGGTTCGACAAAATCATCTGGAATGATTTTGAACGCGTAAGCGGCCCGCAGGGCAAAATACAGGGAAGTATTTTGTAATCCAGCCGGCCCAGCCAAATTTAGAGACTAAGAGAGAAATAGTGGATGGTAGGTAGTGTCGCCACCAACGATTTGATGGTTTTTACAGGAAATGCCAATCCCGCGCTGGCAAAAACCATTGTGCGCCACCTGGATATACCGCTTGGAATAGCCTCGGTGGGTAAATTTAGCGACGGGGAAACATCCGTCGAAATCGGTGAAAATGTACGCGGCAAGGATGTATTCGTCATCCAGCCGACCTGTGTGCCCACGAATGATAATTTGATGGAACTGCTGGTCATGATCGACGCGGTCAACCGCGCTTCATCAAATCGTGTGACCGCCGTCATTCCGTATTTTGGATATGCGCGGCAGGATCGGCGGGTACGCTCGCAGCGTGTGCCGATTACGGCCAAGGTAGTCGCCAACATGCTGACAAGTATCGGTGTCGACCGAGTTTTAACCATCGACCTGCATGCGGATCAAATCCAGGGGTTTTTCGAATGCCCGGTAGATAATGTTTACGCTTCGCCGATTTTGATGGGCGATATCTGGAAGCAGAAATATC
>CAZJEJ010000001.1:59900-62809 GCA_964544945.1 uncultured Gammaproteobacteria bacterium
GATAATGTTTACGCTTCGCCGATTTTGATGGGCGATATCTGGAAGCAGAAATATCCGGATATGATAGTGGTTTCTCCCGATGTAGGCGGTGTGGTGCGAGCCAGGGCAGTAGCCAAGCAGCTTGACGATGCCGATCTGGCGATTATCGACAAACGTCGGCCACAGCCTAATATGGCGAAGGTCATGAATATAATTGGCAGGGTGAAAGGCAAGACCTGCATCATCGTTGACGATATGGTCGATACAGCCGGCACCCTGTGCCAGGCGGCTGCGGCTTTAATGGAACGCGGCGCAACGGGTGTTTACGCATACTGTACACATCCCGTGTTATCGGGCAAGGCGATAGAGAATATTGAAAACTCCGTGCTTAATGGGTTGATTGTCACCGACACCATTCCATTGTCGCCGGAAGCTGAAAATTGCAAAGGTATCCGGCAGGTGTCGGTAGCCGGAATGCTGGCTGAAACAATTCGCCGCATTCATTTTGAAGAATCAGTCAGTTCATTGTATATGGATTGACCGTTAGTTCCTTCCTGGTCGCAAGGGAGGTGTCCGTCAACCGACGGTTTTTTTGTTTAGGAGTACAGTAATGTCAGATAATATTCAACTGAATGCTGAACCACGTACAGATTCGGGGAAAGGTGCGAGCCGCCGCCTGAGACGTACGGGTATGGTTCCAGCAATCGTTTATGGGGGCGGTGGTGAACCCGCCAGCATCAGCCTCGAACACAATAAGTTCAGTCACGAACTGGAAAACGAGGCGATTTATACCCAGATCATCGATCTGCATATCGGCAAGGATACAGAAGAAGTTATCCTGCGCGATTTACAGCGTCATCCGTATAAAAAAAGAATCATGCACGCCGATTTTTTCCGTATCGACAAGAAAAAAGCGATCCATGTTATCGTGCCGATCCACGTGCTTAACACCGATAATTGTATCGGAGTGAAAACGGATGGTGGCATGATGACCCAACTGGTGACAGAAATAGAAGTGATTTGTCTGCCGAAAAATTTACCCGAGTATCTGGAAATTGATGCAGAAGAGCTGCACCTGGGTGAAATACTACACCTGACTGATATAAAAATGCCCGAAGGCGTTGAAATAGTTGCGCTAACCCACGGTGAAGATCACGATACCGGCGTGCTTTCGGTAGTCAAGACCCGTGCAGAGGAAGTTATATCAGACGAGGCACCCGAGGTTCCTGAAGGAGAAGGTGACGAAGCAGCTGAGGAGACTGAAGAATCTAAAGATAGTGGGGCTACCGAAGAGTAACTGTAACCCGCGCTTTTCTCATGCCTGCGCTCACTGCAGATATTCGTTTGATCGTCGGCCTCGGTAATCCCGGGGCCGATTACGTCAATACCCGGCATAATGCCGGATTCTGGCTTTTGGACTTGCTAGCCGAACACCTGTCGCTTTCATTTCACCATGAAAAACGCTTCAATGCCGACGAATCCCGGTATCGTTACTCGGGCAGCGACATTCAATTTTTAAAACCAATGACATTTATGAACCGAAGCGGGCAATCTGTTGGAGCGCTGGCACGTTATTACAAGTTGCAACCAGATCAAATCCTGGTGGCGCACGATGAACTCGATCTGGCACCGGGCGATAATCGCCTGAAGCAGGGTGGCGGGCACGGCGGGCATAACGGATTGCGCGATTTAATCAATCATCTGGGTGACACAGGATTTTTCCGCATTCGCGTAGGTATTGGACATCCCGGCGACAGTAGTCTGGTCACTAACTATGTATTGCACAAACCATCGATTGCAGATCTCGATGCGATAAATGCAGCCAATCGCCGCACTCTCGAAGTGATGCCGTATATATTCGACGGCCGGCTCGATAAAGCGATGCAGGCATTACATACGCCAGGAGCAGCAGGCACTTAACATGGGATTTAAATGTGGCATTGTTGGGCTACCCAACGTCGGTAAATCGACCCTGTTCAACTCATTGACCAAAGCGGGAATCGCGGCCGAAAACTACCCGTTTTGTACCATCGACCCCAATGTTGGTATTGTCGAAGTGCCGGATGATCGACTTCAGCAACTGGCCGATATTGTAAAACCAAAAAAAATAATTCCTACAGCAATGGAATTCGTCGATATCGCGGGCCTGGTCGCCGGCGCATCGAAAGGCGAGGGTCTCGGTAACCAGTTTCTCGGGCATATCCGTGAAACTGATGCTATCGCACAGGTAGTGCGCTGTTTCGAAGACCCCGACATCGTCCATGTCAGCAATACCATCGATCCGCTGAGTGACATCGAAACCATCAATACCGAATTGTTACTGGCGGATATGGAGTCGATTGCGCGCCAGACCGAACGCGCCGCCAAAATGGCAAAATCGAATGATAAGGAAGCAAAAGCCAAACTTGTCTTTATGCAGGCGATACAGGCGCATGTGGAAGCGGGACAGAGCGCGCGCAATTTCGAACTTGAGGACCAACAACGCCACTGGATGAAGGATTTACATCTGATCACCGCAAAGCCAACCCTTTATATAGCCAATGTCTCTGAAGACGGTTTCGAGGGTAACCCGCATCTGGACGTTCTAACCGACTTTGTCAAAGCCGAGGGTGCCGAAATGGTCTCCGTTTGCGCTGCAATTGAAGCCGATATGGCCGAACTTGAAGCTGACGAGGCTGCAGAATTTCTACTGGAAATGGGGCTCGACGAGCCTGGCCTGGACCGTGTAGTTCATGCGGGCTATCGCTTGCTAAAACTACAGACTTACTTTACCGCAGGGCCCCAGGAAGTTCGCGCCTGGACTATCCGCAGCGGGGACACCGCACCTAAAGCCGCTGGAAAAATTCATACCGACTTCGAGAAAGGCTTCATCAGAGCGGAAGTCGTTAGCTTCGACGATTTTATCGCGGGCAAAGGCGAACAGGGCGCAA
>CAZJEJ010000002.1:0-2897 GCA_964544945.1 uncultured Gammaproteobacteria bacterium
AGAACCAATGGCAGAGGGCTTGCGGACGCGGGTTCGATTCCCGCCGTCTCCACCATTTTCAGATTCCAAGGAATCTAATACCATCTCAAAGCCCTTATTTTCGAGGGCTTTTTTTAGCCTATAGCATTCTGGATGGCAGATGATGCAATGTTGGAACGCGTAGCGGCCTTATGAGTGAAGAACAAAACAGTATCGAAGTCTATCAGTATACCGATGGTCAAACCCAGGTTGACGTGCACTTCGAGAAAGATGCAGTCCGGCTGTCGCAGGCGCAGACGGTTGAATTGTTCGAGCGTGATCAATCAGTGGTTTCACGGCATATCCGCAGCGTATTTAGCGGCAGCGAGGTATCTGATAAAAGCAATATGCAAAAAATGCAAATTGCAGACTCAGTCCGTCCGGTCACATTTTACGACCTGGATAAAAAATATTTGTAAGCCAGGAGAGCTGGATGAACATTCAACTACCGGTGAATCCTCGGTAGTTAGCCAATTTTATATTGGCTGGTAATATTTATCATACGCCAGGAAATCATTTAATATGTCGATAAAATTAATATTAATCGACATTTATCCTTGATATGTCGATTGCGCTGACATAAGATGGCAATATGTCGATAAATTAAACAAACATGTACCTATGACACGCTTCGACCCTACCAAACCTTACAACCAATTGCCGCCACTCCCCCCGGCCACGGATATCGAAAGTAAAGCTATTCTCAAAAAGTGTGTCACGGCACGTGCGGCACTGGCAGAACTAAAACAGGCAGGCGATCTTATCCCTAATCAAGCTGTCCTAATCAACATTATTCCACTATTAGAAGCACGGGACAGCTCGAAAATCGAGAATATTGTCACCACCACAGACAAGTTGTTTCGATTTGCCGGGCAACTGGATAACCAGGCCGATCCAGCCACCAGGGAAGCCCTGCGTTATCGCACCGCCCTTTACCAGGGGTTCAAGACGCTCAAAGACCGCCCTCTATGCACCGCCACCGCAGTGGAGGTATGCACCACCATAAAAGGTGTAGATATGAATATCCGTCGAGTCTCCGGTACCACTCTGGCAAGTGATACCACCGGCGAGACCATCTACACACCGCCCGAAGGCGAAGCCTTGTTGCGGGAATTAATGGCTAACTGGGAACAGTTTATTCATAACCAACCAGACATAGAGCTACTGGTACGCATGGCAGTCTCACATTACCAATTTGAGGCGATTCACCCCTTTACCGACGGTAATGGTCGTACAGGCAGGGTACTCGATTTAATGTTCCTGATAGATCAGGAATTACTGGATATCCCTATTCTGTATCTCAGTCGCTACATCATTAAAAACAAAGGCTCCTATTACCAGTATTTACTGGAAGTCACCACCAGGCAGCAGTGGGAACAGTGGATACTATATATATTGGATGCAGTGGAACAAACTGCTATTTGGACACGTAAAAAAGTAATCGCTATTCGTGACCTGATGGACCACACAGCAGATTTTGTCCGCGATCAACTGCCATCGATCTATAGCCGTGAGCTGGTGGATCTGACTTTTGTGCAGCCCTATTGCCGTATCTCCAATCTGGTACATGCGAATATTGCCAAACGACAAACCGCATCGGTGTACCTAAAACAATTAGGTGGCATCGGTGTGTTGAAAGAAGTAAAGGCGGGTAGAGAAAAGTTTTTCATCCATCCCAAATTGATGCGCCTGTTAACACAGGACAGCAGTGAATATGAAAAATATCCTCGATGAAATCGTAGATTGTTACTCGTCCCTGCTTATGTGACCCCTCTCGACATCCACTAGCCCGCATCATAGCGGGCTTTTTTATGTAGAAGTGCACTGCCCTTTGGGTTTTGACCAGGATGGTTGTTGCCAGGTGGGTCTTTCATCCACTGGAAAACCCCACTTTATCCCGACGCACCCACATCAGGTTCCGGTGCACGTTCCAGGCGTACGGCACAAACCTTGAATTCCGGGATTCCTGCCGTTGGGTCGGATGCCGGGTTCGTGAGAACGTTGGCCGCCGCCTCCCAGAAGTGGAACGGGATGAACAGGACACCGGTGTCCACCCTGCTCCCCACCATGGCGGGAAGGACTATCGAGCCGCGGCGCGAGGTTACCTTCACGCGATCACCATCCTTGATGCGGACTTTCTTTGCGTCGGTATCGTTTACCTCGACAAATGGCCCAGGTACGAGGCCGTTCAGACCTTTGCTCCGCCGCGTCATCGTCCCCGTGTGGTAGTGTTCCAGCATCCGACCCGTGGTCAGCACAATCGGGTAGGACTTATCGGTTTCCTCGGCCGCAGGCTGGTACTCAACCGGGTGAAACTGGCCGAGGCCACGGGTAAAGTTTTCACGGTGCAGGATCGGCGTTCCCGGATGGTCATCTGATGGGCAAGGCCAATGAAGTTGCTCCCCCGCCTCGAGCCTTGCATGCGAAATACCCGCGTACGAAGGCGTAAGTGCTCGCATCTCGTCATTGACTTCCGATGTCGACGAGTAGGTCATCGGATAACCGATAGCGGTGGCGATATCGCAAATGATCTCTCGGTCCCTTCGCGCCTGCCCTGGCGGATTTACGACCGGTTCAGTGAGTTGCACGCGGCGTTCGGTATTGGTATACGTGCCATCACGTTCGGCATACGACGACGCCGGCAACACAACGTGGGCGAGCTTTGCCGTTTCGGTGAGAAAAAGGTCCTGTACCACGAGGAATTCAAGTTTTCCAAGTGCTTCGACGACGTGAGTGATGTCAGCATCGGAGAGCACGGGGTTCTCGCCCATGATGTACATCGCCTTGATCTTTCCCTCTAAGGCTGCGGGCAGCATCTGCGTCACCGTCAATCCAGGGTTGTCGGGGAGATCGACGCTCCATGCTTTTTCGAACCTGGC
>CAZJEJ010000002.1:2997-40895 GCA_964544945.1 uncultured Gammaproteobacteria bacterium
CCGTCAATCCAGGGTTGTCGGGGAGATCGACGCTCCATGCTTTTTCGAACCTGGCACGGATATCGGCGTTTGCGACCTGCTGGTAGCCGGGATAGTAATTGGGCAAAGCGGCCATGTCGCAAGCACCCTGGACATTGTTTTGACCACGCAGCGGATTGACGCCAGTACCGGATCGGCCAATCTGTCCGGTGATCATCGCCAGATTCGCAAGTGATCGGACATTATCGACGCCAGTGGTGTGCTGGGTTATGCCCATCGAATAGACTATTGACGCCCGTTCCGCCCTGGCGTACAGGTGAGCCGCCTCGACAATAAGCCGGGCAGGAACGCCGGTGATTTCAGACACTCGTTCCGGTGTATACGCGGCCACCAGTTTCTCGACTGCCTCTACCCCTTCGGTGCGGGACTCGATGAACTCGGTCTTCATCAGGCCATCACGGATAATGACGTGCAACAGCCCGTTGATCCAGGCCACGTCCGTGCCCGGTTTCTGCCTCGCCCAGATAGTGGCAATCTGGCTCAACTGGATTTGGCGTGGATCGAACAGAACGAGTTTAGAGCCGTTGGCCACCGCCTCGCGGATCTTAAGCCCGATGATCGGGTGGTTCTCGGTGGTATTCGATCCTGTTACGAGGATGACATCGGCATTCAGGAGATCATCCACAGGATTTGTCATCGCCCCGGAACCAAACGACAGCGCCAGCCCGGCAACAGTGGACGAGTGGCACAGGCGCGCGCAGTGGTCGACATTATTCGTCCCCATGGCGGCGCGCACGAACTTCTGGAAAACGTAATTGTCTTCGTTAGTAACCTTGGCCGAAGACAGCCCCCCGAATGCGTCACCACGGTACTTCTTAAATTCGCTGGCGACGAGGGCCAGCGCCTCTTCCCAGGATGCTTCGCGAAAGCCGTCGGCGGTTCGTATTAGTGGGGTCTTGAGGCGATCAGGATGGGAAATAAATTCGAACGATCCAAATCGTCCCTTCACGCACAGGCGCCCTCTCGATACCGGGGCGTCGATATCACCCCGCGCGCTAACGACGGTTTCTCCCCGGGTGCCCAGCATAATCCGACAGCCGGTGCCACAATACGGGCATACAGTGGAAACTTCGCGTTCGGGTTTAAGATAATGCCGCGGGGCGAGCGCCCCGGTGGGGCATCGTTCCACACACTCACCGCATGACTCGCAGATAGAGTCCTTGATCGACCCTCCCCCGAACGGCTCGACCACACTCTCGTAGCCACGTTTCGCCAGATCAATGGCCCCCAGGTGCTGCACCTCGGCGCATGCGCGAACGCAAAGACCGCATAAAATGCATTTGCTCATGTCAATCGAGAAGCAGGCGTTCGAGTCGTCGATTTTCGCATCGCGTATCATCGGCTGGAGGACACGTTTACTAATCCCTAAATTCTCGGCGATATCCCGCAACTGGCAAGAACCATTTGGCGGGCTGGTCAGGCAATCAAGCGGATGGTCGGCGAGCAGGAGCTGCACTGTCCATTGGCGCACCTCATCGATTTCTGGGTCGTCGGTCGTGACCTTCATCCCCTCGGCGGCAGGTGTGGTGCAAGCCGTGGGCAGGCCGCGCAATCCCTCGACCTTGACGATACACAGACGGCACGCGCCGTACGGTTCAAGTTCGGGATCATCGCAGAGCGTCGGTACGTAGACATCCGCGGCACGACAGGCGTCGAGCACCGATTTTCCATTCTCAACCGAGACTGCACGACCGTTAATCATTAAATTCAACATGCTTATACCTCGTCCCGCGAAATAATTGTTTTACCGTAATCACACCTCAGGCAGCGGTTCGCCTCAAGACGAGCATCGGCAGCTGATAGCGATAACTCGACCTCATCAAAACAGGTTTTCCGCTCCTGCGGCGACAGTTTGGGTGATTCGAGGCGTGTCGTTTCCGACGGGGCTGCGGCGGGATCGAACGCCGTGTCGAGGACGCGCGGGGCATTCCATGGAAACCGTACGGGCTTGCCTGGTTGCAGGTAGCGTTCGATCGCCTCCGCGGCCCGCCGTCCGTGCGCAATTGCCTCTACTGCCGTCGCCGGACCGAGTACGGCATCGCCGCCGGCGAATACACCGTCGAATTCCGTGGCCAGCGAAAATTGATCCACGTTAACCGTACCCCATTTCGTTGCCGATGGCCCCCCGTTCGGGATGATCGCTTTCTGACCGATCGCCCGGATAATGAGCGCTGCCGGAATTTCGATGAAGTCACCCTCTACCGCCACTGGCCGTCTACGACCGCTGTCGTCAAAGGCCCCTAACCCCATCCGCTGTAGCTTGATCGCCGCCACGGATTTATCGTTGTTACGGATGACTTCGACGGGCGCAGCGAGAAACTCGAACTTCACGCCTTCCTCCAGGGCCTCGGTGATCTCTTCGGGCTGAACCGGCATTTCTTCGCGGGTCCTGCGGTAGACAACCGTAACGCTCGATGCACCCAGGCGTAACGCGGTGCGCGCCGCGTCCATCGCGGTATTCCCGCCGCCCACCACAACCGTATCGCCGTTAATCCGGGTTGCCGAGCCGAGTTCGACCTGCTTGAGGAACTCGATCCCTGATGCGACGCCACTCCCCTCTTCACCTGTGATGCCCATCGTCACGTCTGCCCAGGCGCCGCTACCGATAAAAACAACATCGTGATCTTCGCGTAACTTCTCTATGGAAAGCGCTTCACCGATGACGGCGTCGCAGACAATTTTCACGCCCATGCTGGTAATACGCTTTATGTCGCGCTCAAGTTCCTCGCGCGGTAACCGATAAGACGGTATTCCGTAACGCAACATCCCTCCGGGCTCGGGCATCGCTTCAAACACGGTAACTTCGTGCCCGAGACGCCGCAGGAAGTAGGCCGCGCTCAATCCTGCCGGGCCTGCGCCGATGACCGCCGCACGCCGCCGTTCTTCGCGTGGTCGGTCCATAACGGGTACGCTAATTTCTGTCGCACTATCCACCATGAAGCGTTTCACCGCCCGTATCGCCACCGGACTATCCACCGTCTCGCGCCGACAGCGCTCCTCGCAGGGGTGCGGACATACCCGCCCGCACATTGACGGGAACGGGTTTCGTTGCATGTGACTCAACAACGCCTCTTCGTTACGGCCTTCGGCCACGAGAGAGAGATAGGCTGGAACATCTACCTCGCCGGGACAACGATTCGAGCAGGTGGCGATGAACAGAGGCTCACAGACGCCAGCAGGACAGCGCTTCTCGTTAACGTGCGCCAGGTACTCGTCACGGAAGTATTTAATCGTAGTCAGCACCGGGTTGGGGGCAGTCTGACCAAGGCCGCAGAGCGACCCCTTGCAGACCGCATCCCCGAGTGATTCGAGTTGTGCAATACTGTCCTCAGTGCCGCGCCCCTCGCAGATATCTTCGAGAATCATCCGCATTTGTCGCGTACCGAGACGACATGGAACGCACTTCCCACACGACTCTTTCTCCGTAAATGACACAAAGTAACGCGCCAGATCAACCATACAGGTAGTCTCGTCCATGACCACAAGGCCGCCCGAGCCCATAATCGATCCTGCCCTGGCGAGCGATTCGTAGTCAATCGGCAAGTGCATCATATGCGCGGGGATGCAGCCACCAGAGGGGCCGCCCGATTGGACAGCCTTGAGCGTGCGGCCATCCTTAACCCCGCCACCGATCTCGTAGACGAGCTCGCGCAGCGACATTCCCATCGGTACCTCGACTAGGCCTGTGTTGTTAACCTGCCCTACGAGCGAGAATATTTTTGTCCCTTTGCTGGTCTCGGTACCACGCGCCGAGTACTCGTCCGCGCCACCAGTGATGATGTGCGAAATACTTCCCAGGGTTTCAACGTTGTTTATATTGGTGGGCTTGCCAAACAGCCCCTTGACGGCGGGATACGGCGGACGCGTCATCGGCATGCCGCGACGCCCCTCAATGCTGGCGATTAGTGCGGTCTCTTCGCCGCAGACGAATGCGCCTGCGCCTTCCTTGATGACTATATCGAACGAGAAATCCGATCCAAGAATATTTTCACCGAGTAGCCCCGACTCCCGCATCTGCTCGATCGCGATCCGTAGCCGCTCGATTGCGAGTGGATATTCGGCGCGAATATAAATATACCCATGCGATGAACCGATCGCACGGGCACCGATAGCCATCCCTTCGAGCACGGCGTGCGGGTTCCCCTCCAGCAGCGAGCGATCCATGAACGCGCCCGGGTCACCCTCGTCGGCGTTACATATGACATACTTAATATCCCCTTTCGCGGCACGGCAAAATTTCCACTTCTGCCCGGTAGGGAAACCGCCGCCTCCCCGCCCGCGCAATCCAGCGCGCAGCACCTCGTCGATGATCTCATCCGGACTCATCTCGAATAACGCCCTGGCCAACCCCGCGTAACCTCCCTCGCGGATGTAGTCATCGATCTTCGTCGGGTCGATCCGATCATTCATCCCAAGCACGATGGGCATCTGGTGATGGTAGAAAGGGATATCCCCTTCGGCCGGAATCCGACGCCCGGTAGTTTTAGCAGCGCTACCCGGCATTTCATAGAGCAATCGCTCGATCGCCTCGCCGCCCTCGAGAGTTTTCTCGACGATATCGGGGATATCGTCGGGGCTGACACGACAGTATAAGGTTCCAGGGGGGCGTACCGCCACGAGTGCACCATTCTCGCAGAAGCCTCGGCACCCAGTCATAACTACATCGACCTGATCATCAAGCTTTGACCGCTTCAGCGCCTGTTCAAAGCCATCGAGGATTTCATTTCCACCGCATGCCTTGCACCCGGTGCCCATGCAAACGAAAACGCGACGTTTGTCAGGATCGAACGACTGGACGAGCTGGGTACGTAAAGCTTCGAGATCGGTAGGGAGCGCGAGTTTCATCATTTACCTGTCCCTCCACGCGATTTTCCCTTCGCTGGATCGGAGGATATATCCTTGATTACCTTCTTCATCGACAGGCTGGTTTGCTGGCGTAAAACATTATCGTCGAAAACTACGACGGGGGCGAGCGCACAGGCGCCAAAACAGGAGACTGATTCGAGCGATACGAGGCCGTCGGGCGTGGTCTCGCCCGACACGATCTTGAGATCCTCCTGGATATCATCCATAAGCTTTCCGCTCCCACGGACGTAACACGCCGTGCCGGTACAAACCGTGACACGATGCAAACCCGGTTTATTGAAACGAAACTGTGCGTAGAAACTGGCGACACCCTCGACCTGTGCCGGTGGCACGGTAAGGTGGTTCGCGATAGCCCACATTGCGTCTCGTGGCAGGTATCCGATAACCGCCTGCGCCGACTGGAGCATCGGGATAATCGATGACTGCGAAGTTGGAAAAGCAGCTCCTTCATTAGCGAGCCACAGTTCAACTTCGGGGTCGAGCCGTTTCCCTGGTCTTCCCGAACGCGACTTCGAGGTGGCAGTCTGGTTCATTCGCCCAGTTTTCGTGGGCGTATCAGGGCTTCGAAACTTCTTCATTAATTCTCTCTTCGTTGAATGCTTTGCAACCGAAAAACACAAATGTCTTCTGACATTGATGTATTTGCCGGACATCTGACAGCATTAGTATTCATGTTTTCGGTACGCTTTGCGTTTGAACCCAATTGACTAGCCAGGTTTTTTCCAGAGTCGAAAAATCGACTCCCTTCCGTGGTTTATCCCTGAAAAAAGACCTGCGACATTCTCGGCGGTGGGATTGTGGCACAAGCCCGATTGGTAGGCAACGATGGTGTCGTCTGACAACCTCCATCACGCTGATACCGCCTGGCCGATCAGCAAAAGGACAGATATCCAACAGGCTCTAATCTCGATTCGTTCGGACTGCACAATCATGATAAAATCTCTGTCGCTGGTGGCACGAGTTTTTCCAGCATATGCTCCACAGAATCATAAATTTTTTGGAGGGTCAAATGAGTCAATTCGCGGAGAATTATCCAGACTTCAGCGTGGAATGCCAGCGAGAAAATGGGCGGTGCCTGGTCGCTCGAGAAAACATTTATTTCCTGGACGGTGGAAACGAACTTGCCGCTGTCGATCAGGTGCAACAAAAATGCTGGTATGTCGCGATCATTCCCGATACATCGTTCAAAGGACATGCGTTGCTCTACCACACTGGTTGCCGACGGATGATCGATATGCTCAAACAGGTATTTCAAAATTGTCTGGAAGAGCCTGTGGGCCTTCGACAACACACTTCTGAAATGACGCTCGGTGAGCTGCATCGTCGGCGTGTCACCATTTCCTATCGTGACTGCCGGGCAAGAGTAAAAGGTTTCAGTTTTCCGGAAGCTTCTCCAGAATAGTTCTGGTGAGGGAAGATGACTGCTCGGAGCACGGGCCGAATGAAACCGCATTTATTAAATAACCGTACTCAGCGAGTCAATACAAATTAAATTCACTAATAAGGGAATTCAACACCACCGGGCATCGAAAACCATCGCCTCACCCCGTCTCAAGTCCCGCCACTAGTTCAGCACCTTCCCTGCGTAGCAGCAACAGACCCAGTAGCGCGGCCAGAAAGATCAGTGACCCGGACAGAGAAATGATGCCACCCGGATCCCGGTTGATGTTCAATACTGCGAACGAACCGTTGTCGATACCTTCAAAGAAGAGTTGGTATCCATCAAAAGCAAGCACGGGGCGATTGGGATACATGAAAAACACCCAGCCGCTGGCCACGCTCTCACCGCTTTTAAACACCTCTATCGCCTGCGCCGGATTGAGATACTCCTGACTAACCGAATAGGCCTTGCCCTTGTCGTCGAGAGAAAAATTGGGGATCAAGCGCCCCAGAGTCAATTGGTATTCGCCAAAACGCCCACTGCGCTCACCACGAAATGCCACGCTCAGGGTCTCATCCACACCCTGAGCGCGTAGCCGTAGCCGCAACTTTTCAGGTTCCTCACCATGATGAGTGATATAGACGGCGCTGCCTTCATAGAGCAGTGGTTGATTAAGCCTTACGACTTGTTCTTTAATGCTACGCTCGCCCTCAAGGAGGGTCATGGTGGCGTCCATTTGCGCCATTCCACCGGCTTGCGAGTAATTCACGTCGAGCTTATCCAGGCGCAGCGACAATCCCGGTCTACCGGGCATAGCCATGACTTCACCCTCTATTAGTTTGTTATCCTCGGTCCGCAACCCTACGGAGCTTGACACCATGTGCCCCACCAGGACGATAACAAAGCCAAGATGCACCGTCTGCGACAGCAACCGTCTTAACAATCGGACACGACTATCGCGTCGCCTGGCTATCACCGCAATAACGACATCGATAAGGCTGGCTATCGTGCCAATAGCGAGCAAAGAAACTAACGCCAGCAGGAGGAACAACCACCATGTTAAAGCCAGGTTGTCGACTCCCTTGTCGAACAGCCAGAAGAAGAAAATCCCCGAGTCAATACCACTTAGTGTATCGGCATAGGCTGAGAGGATGAAAGTGCCCACGAATAAATCAGCCACGATGAGCAGGGTAAGCACAATCGCGAGGCGGGTCGAAGTGAGAAATCGCCAAACAGAATTCATAAAACTTACATCCGGTGAGTACTTTCAAGAAATACGCTGACACCCAGATAGGTAAACAGCACCAAACCGAAGCCTACGATGGAAAGCACCGCGGCTGGCCAGCCCCGCCAGGCTCTGGAAAATCGAGTATGAAGAACGCCGGCGAAGTAGATCCAGAGCATGAGAGAGGCCGTACTCTTGGGTTCCCACAGCCAGTAGGAACCCCACGCCAGATAGCCCCAGATAGCGCCCAGTGCCATGGACAGGGAGAACAACATGAAACCCCAGAGCGTCGCCTGATAGGTGATCCTCTGCAATAGTAAAGGTGGGTGGTCACGATCTTTGAGCCAGCCCCTGAGCCAGAGAGCCCCTGCCGCTGCCGACAGCGTAAAGAGCGCGTAGGCGATGAATGATGTCACTACGTGAGTCTCGAACCATCGGGTCTGAAGGATTAGAGGAATGGGTCTAACCGTGGTATCGGCCAGGGCGGCAAATCCCAGCCCCAGCACAATGACGGGTACCGTAAGGAACTCTGTTTGCCGGAACCGATAACGCATAACCAGAAAGAGGTTTAGCAAAGAGACCGACCAGGTGAAAAAAAGTATCGTCTCATAGCGCCCGATCATGGGCGCATGACCGGTCTCCCAAATTCGGAGAATCAGTAGCAGTGAATGGATGGAAAAAGCTGCAAATAGCAGATAATGCGAATAACCCAACTCTGCTGCGCGACCACGTAGTGAGTTCACTACTAATACCAGAAAAGTCATCGCGTAAAGCGCAATAGCCAGCCATAGAAATACATTCGAAATCACTACTCTCTCCAAGGGATAGGTACCTCACAGTGGTAAGTAATACCACTGAACCCAAAAACAATAGCGGATACGTCTATTAATCGAACTTTAATTGACATCGGTCTCGATGTCGGTGACAGGCAGAACCAGGAAGCGTCATGGGACAAACAAACGGAGCTACTCAAGCACACCTGCTTTACCGCTCATGGCTTGCCCATGAATCTCTATTCAGGCTTTCGTCGGTTCATAATTATCCGAGTCTGCTTCAGTATTTACCAGGGTAGTATCATTTTCAGTAGGATAGCTCTGGCTGTAAACTACGCGATTTCGCCCCAACTCTTTTGCACGATACAACGAATCGTCGACCCGGTTCAGCGCATTTTCAATTTTTTCACCTGGTTCATATTCGGTTACGCCAATACTGGTGCTCAGTCTTATCTCGGCACCACCATCGGTTACAACGACTGTGTTCCGGAACTCTTTGCGAATTCGTTCAGCTACTGGTATCGAATCTTTCCCGGTTTGGCCTGGTAGAATTGCAATAAACTCTTCACCACCAAAACGAGCCAAAACGTCTGTTGACCTCAGGCCTTCTTTCATCAATTCAGCCGCTTTCCTGAGAACAGAATCCCCCATGAGATGACCATGTTGGTCATTTACTCTTTTAAATCGATCCAGGTCGAACATGAAGATCGAGAAACTGCGCCCTGTATGCTTCTGCAAATCAATTTCAGCTAATAATTGTTTCATTAATACACGACGGTTTATCAAACCGGTTAATGGATCCCTGGTCGACTCCCGATATAACTTGAGCAACATCAGCAATTGCCCCGTCTCGATAATCAGAGCGATACCGGAAGTCATAAAAAGAATCCACAGCGTGTTAAATGCCTCTATTGTGAACAGGTTACCGAACCAGAATTGAAGTCCTGCATAGGAGAGAATAATCATTCCCATGATAGTCAAACCGTAGCCAATTGTAGCCGGGAAAAGACCCATTAAAGCTATTGCCATAAAAGGCATTGCTTCATAACCAGCCAATGGCTTTTCAGCTATACCACTGTGCAGGATGATGATTGCTGCAGAATAAAAAATGGTCGACGCAAGCATAGTAATACAAAGTAGCGCGGTAACCCTTACATGGGTCGGTTTTTTCATGCTCTGCATCCAGATCACGAGCAAGACAACGGGCATGATTAATCTTGCTATGATCATTGGAATTAGATGCTCTGTTTCGAGGGTATATAAATCGATGAATATCCAGGCGGGTACTGTAATTATAAAGAATACGAGCATCACTCGCAGCCGTTTAACGATGTACTCTGCACGAGTGGCCCTGAAATCTTCTGTGTGGTGGCTCGTCCATAGGACGTCGGATAATTCAAACCCACCCAGATAGTGGCTGTTAGGACTAAGAAGCGCCTGCTCCGACTCTTCCCCTGCGGGATAGTGCGTGGTATTTCTCAGGTCTTCCTGCCTACTTTCCGAGCTATTTTCTAGTCCATTAAAATCCCCCATGTCTCCCTTACTCTCCAGTTAATTCTAAACTCCTCAATATAGCTTTTATGAGGCGTCGATGCTACCAGATAATCATGATAAACCGGCTTCCTGAACCTGTAGATGACCACCCTGAGCGCTTGGGGGAACCGCTGGTTAATCGCTATCTTTTGATTCGAATTCCCACTCATGGTCGTCAATTGCCAGGTCTTCCTGGCTAATTCGCCTAAATTTCAGGCGACTACTCTAAATAATCCAGTGGTATCTCCACGTAAACTTTTAGCCCTCCCAGGCGCGATTCGGAAAACGACATTTTGCCCCGATAATTATCAAGAATGTCGCGACAAATGCCCATGCCGAGACCGTGCCCTTCTACCGTTTCGTCCAGGCGAACACCTCGCTGTTTTACTTGTTCCATTTGTTCGATATTCAACCCTTCGCCATCGTCCTCAAAAATAAGCTTTAACATGTGTTCGACCACATCGATCTTAAGCGTTGCTTTGCCGGAAGCAAATTTACAGGCGTTGTCCAGTAGGTTACCGATCAATTCGAGCATATCATCCCGGTCCAGTTCAAGTGTTTCGATCAGGTTGTGACATTCAAGCCGAACCTGGATAAGCGGATATATCTTACGCATGATTTCGATCATGTACTGAATTTCTTCTGCCAGATTAAAATCACCCCCGACCCGTGGTGAACCGGAAATCTTTGCCCGTTTTAACTCACGTTCTACAATTTTTTTTATCTCTTCAAGGGGTTTTGATCGCTCACTACTGTCTTCATTTTCCTGCTGTAGAGATAGTAGTTGAATGGGTCGTTTGAGCTCATGCGACAGATTGCCAATGGCACGTCGAGTACGCTCGATACGACTACGTAGCTGTTCGACTAATTTTTCAATTTCATTTACCAGCGGTACGATTTCACGCGGAATTTGCATGCCCGATTGGTCAATTTCCTTATGGCGTATCGATGACAGGTTCTGACGTAACCACTCGAAAATAGAAAACGATGTATAAAGTGTGCGTTGTTGTAAATAGACCAGTATGGTGGTTACCATAAATACCAGCGCAAACGCGTAGGCCGTGTATTGAATTAGTTGCTTCTCAACGGGCTTAATATCCTCGGCCACCCTGATTTCGATAACCTGTCCATTTTTCCTGACTTGCTGAAACCATACCAGCCAGCCCTCCTGCCCGGACCCCTGTACAAGATAATGTCCGGAAATTCCCGAATCTTTGTCCATCATGGGAAATTCGGCATCGAATAACGATCGGGATACGATGACCTGGCTACCTATACTCACCTGGTAGTAATGCCCCGACCTAACACGATCGTAGACGGTCGACATTCGCCCTGGAAGCACTTGCCACTGCTGTTCCTGATCCTGTTGAACCACACTGATAAGACTTTCCGCATCGTCCTGCAAACGAGTTAACACATAATCCTGCAACAATTGTTGCATGGAGAAATACATAATGATGGATAGCCCAGACATCACGATTACCATATTGATGGTCAGGTTTCGGGTAATCTTATTTTTTAGCGAATACATGATCCTTTTAGTTCCGCGTTATTGATCCGATAACCGATAGCCCTGACCACGAAATGTCTTGATCCAGGACTTCCCCAGAACCGCGCGTAACCGGTTGATATAGACTTCAATTACATTGCTATCCTTAAGCTGTTCTTCTTCGTAAATGTGCTCACTCAGTTCTGTTTTCGAGATGATTTTATTCGGATTCAACATCAGGTAACGTAGTAGCCTGAATTCAATAGAGGTCAGCTGGGTCTTTTCTTCTCGGGCCGAGGTTACTGTCTGTGTATCCATATCCAGTACGACGCCCTGATATTCGAGGCTATTCTGCAGATGGCCGAATCGACGACGAAGTATGGCTTCCAGGCGCGCGGTTAACTCTTCAAAATGAAACGGTTTACCGAGATAGTCATCCGCACCAGCTTTTAAACCATCAACTCGTTCTTGCCAGGAATCTCTGGCCGTCAGGATTAAGACTGGCGTATCGAGTTTTTTCTCGCGCCAGCTTTTTAATACCTCTAACCCAGGTTTCTGTGGTAAACCCAGGTCAAGAATAATACCGTCAAAACTCTCTTCCAGTGCAAGAAACTCTGCATCGATGCCATTGTCAGTCCATTCAACGGCATATTCCGAACGTTTTAGCCGGGGGCGCAAATACTCGACTAGCTCCAGGTCATCTTCGGCCAGCAGCAACTTCAATCTTTAATCTCCTGCTCCAGTATCTGCCCGTCTCTGGCGTCGACCTCAATTTCGATTATCTGGCCATCGGCACGAAGAAACTCCATTTCATAAATTATTCTTCCATCGTCGTATTCTACTTCCAGGTCGAGTAATTTACCGTATTCCTCTTCGGGGTATAGCAGCAAGATAGACTCCAGAGACAGGAGCTCACCCCGTTCGACCAGTTTGCGGATTTCAGCCTGACTCACTTTTCCACCCGACTCGACGACAGGACTAATCGTCCCAACGACCAAAGCCAGGAATAAAAATATCGTCTTCATCGAATCCACCTCGCTCTGCTTTTTGATGGCAGGCATTGCATTGACTTAAAGATTTTACCTTATCATTAGCCTTAATGTATCTTGAAGGAATCTCATCATGCTCGTGTATAAAATAAGGTAGCTCGGTAATTCGTAAAGGAGTCAGGTTTCCAAGATTTCTAAACAGCTTACGATAGGTGCCGGAACCACTGGCCTTTACCAGGTAATTCTCGATTGATTGTTTTGTTGCCTCGTCCACTTCGGCATTTTCATCAAAGTGATCCTCAAGCCCCGCCATAATTTTCCGCCAGCTTTTTGTCGGCAATAATTGAGCGGGGTAAGCTATGTGACAACTACCACATTCATCACGATACAACGGGTCAACCTTCACTGACGAGCGATAGGAGTCATCGTCGCCAGCGACGCTTTTCCCTGCTCCGTAAAGGCCAAAAATCAGGACACCTGCTAATAATGCAGAACCTGTGATCATACTTATATTATGTTTCATATTGTTACCTAGATTAAAGTTATTGACTGGAAAGCCAGGTTAATATATCGGCCTTTTCCTGCGGACTACACTGGCGACCAAAGGTCCATTTGCAGTTCCTAAAAAACCATTTTTCAATTTTTTTACCATCCTGATACCGATCGGAGTTAACTGAGAAAGCCATGGGCTGAATCAGTTTTCCAGTTTTATTGTGCTTACCTGGATTGCCAGGATCGTTCCCATGACAACTAGTACAGCCACGTCTATTGACGGTCGAATACCAGAGTTGCTGCCCTTTTGCTCGATCCATCTGGCTAATACCCATTGCGCGATATTGCTCTAAATACTGAAGCGAGTTTTCACTAGCATGAGCAACACTGAGGCTCATGATTAATATGACCGTCCCGATAGAATGCTTATGTTTTAGATTCATAGCTTTTCTCCTTTTTGCGGATCAACATCTTGCCAGTGTGGACGATTCTTTTTACGCCCGGTCACCATTGCCTTCACCAGATTTTCACCCTCCAGTAAACTGCTGAACAACACACCGGAGACATGTGCGAACACCATTAGCAATGTGAAATTAGCGAAAAATTCGTGTACTTCTTCCATCCACTCACCGCGCCAGGAAGAAAATATGGTACCTGCCAGCGGCCCTTGCCCCTCGGTGGCAATAATCACCATGCCAGTCAATGAAACCAGCGTAATGCTCAACAAAAGTGAAATCACCATGGCGCCCGCCAATGGGTTATGGCCGAGATAGTGGGGAGCATCGAAGGACAACATACATTTCAAATGCTTCAGCATCACCGCAGGAGACTTCACGAAGTTCCAAAAGCGTGCGTTACGAGTGCCCACCAACCCCCAAAACAGACGAAAACCAATCAAAAGTGATACAGCATAACCAGCCTGCACATGCAGGTTTAGCCAATCGTCCTCGGTAATGAAAGCGAGTAAAAAGAAAAATACGAGACTCCAGTGAAACACCCGAACCAGAGGGTCCCAGGCTTTAACAGTGGATGACTCAGTAGCTGTAGATGACATAGGACCCATTCCATATAATTGAATTGGGCTGTAGTTTAGAGATGGAGGATTAAATGAAACTTAAAAATTAGTCCGCGAAAGCCCGCTCGTCGTCGCCTGTATCGTATTCACCTTCGATAACCACAGCGGTTACCGCTATGCGTTATGATGCCTATTCGAAAGGTACTAAAACCGGTGTGACCGAATTCTCTGCGTCATAATTTTCTAATTGTAGATCGCGCATGAAATTGTATTTCCTGCGGCTTAAGGTCCGGGCTTTGACTGGATCCCTGATAATGCTAGCTCGTATGAATACCACCAGATTTTGCTTCACTTTGGTCAGTTTAGTGGATCGAAATAAAGCGCCCAGGATCGGAATGTCTCCCAGTCCGGGAACTTTTTGTACCGTTTCAACCACCTTGTCGTCGATCAATCCACCTAAAACTAACAATTCACCGTCCTCCAGTTGGACCGTGGTTTTGATCGAACGCTTGTTCGTGATGATATCGACAGCACTGGTTGCGCTACCGCTCACATTGGATACTTCCTGTTCAATGCTCATTGTGATGGTATTGCCTTCGTTGATTTGAGGCTTTACTTTGAGGCTGATACCTATGTCCTGCCTTTCGATCGTTCTGAAAGGGTTGGTGATAGGACCGACTGTATTGGTACTCGATGTTTCACCGGTGACAAATGGTACATTCTGGCCAACAATTATTTCCGCTTCCTGGTTATCGAGCGTGACGATCGAAGGTGTCGACAATAAATTGGTTTCTGAATCACCCGATAAAGCCCGTATCAGCGTGATAAAGTTTAGCTTCGGATCGTTCAGTCTTCCAATGCCCAGGGTCAATCCATCGGGGATAATGCCGTTTGCCACTGAGGCAAATCTGCCTCCGAACTGGATAGCAGCGACAGGATCGCCGGTGGCGCTCGCATCGATCAACCACTGTACACCCAGTTCGTCGGAGGTATCGAGCAATACTTCCGCAATAATTGCCTCTATATGCACCTGTGCTCTGGGAATATCGAGTTGCTGGATAACTGCCCGTAGCGAGCGGAACACCGAGGCCGGGGCCGTTATAACTAATGCGTTTGAGGCTTCATCAGCCTGCACACTGACCGAATCCGAACGGTTGCCTGACTTGGTGAGAGGTGTATTCTTCACTTCCGCCTTGATGATTTCCGCACCCACATTACTGAGAATACTGGCTATATTTTTGGCCTCTGCATAACGCAGATAAACTACGTGCGTATTACCGGTTGTTTCCACCGGTTCATCCAGCGCAGCAATTATCGCCCGGTACTTTAGCCGATTTGATTTTTCCCCACTGAGCAATATGCTGTTAGTTCGCTCATCGGCGGTAAAACTAATCTTGCCTGATAATGGATTTTTCTGACCAGCGGCAGTTGGTCCGGCGGCAGTTATATTTAAACTCGATAGCAATCGCACTACTTCGGCTGCAAAAGCATAGTTAAGTTTGATAATTTCGATATCCGAATCGTTTTTACGATCCATTTGACGAATAATCCTGTCGATTCTCTCAATATTCGATGCCCGATCTGAAATAATCAAAACGTTGGTTGCTGCATATGCGGCCAGATGGCCCTGTTGCGCTACCAGTGGCCGCAGGATTGGAACCAGTTGCGCGGCATTTATATAATTTATCTTGAGTACCCGCGTAATTAGCTGATCTCCAGGGCCCTTTCCACCTTGTGTCAAAGGTGCTGCGCTTTGTTTGGCGGTAGCGTCGGGGATAATTTTTATTGCATTTTTGGTAGGTACGGTAGCAAATCCGTGCACCTGCAGGATTGACAAAAACACATTGTAAACTTCATCTTCGTTGAGCGGTTTTGATGAAATAACAGTTACCTTGCCTTTTACCCTTGGATCGATAATAAAGTTTTTGCCAGTTATCTGGGACACGCTGTTGATCACTGCTACCAGATCCGCATCGCTGAAATTCAAAGTGACTTCATCTGCGTGCGCCACTTCAGTGATTAATAGCAGGCTCAGAAGTAACGCAACCAACATATCGCGGAAGATGGAAATTGGTATATTCATTTTATTATATCCATGCGATTACAAACCGAAGTTTAAGGTCTGTTCGTTACCATTTCTTAGAATAGTAACCGAAACACTGGGAGCCGTCGTCAGGGATTTCAGGGCATCGAGTGCCTGGAATGGCTTATCCAGCCCAATACCGTTTACCTTGATAAATACGTCTGTCTCCCGAAAATTTAGTCTCTTTAACAAGCTTTCGCCTCTCAGGGCCTTCAGTTTAAACCCGATATTTCGTCCATTTTTCTGGACTGGAATTGCCTGGAATCGCCTTGCCAGTGCCATAGGATTGCTCACATATCGCTTTTTATAACTACGAAGTAAAGCGGTACTGGCAATGGCATCGGGGCCCACCAACCTGGTATCGATTAACGGATTACCACCGATCCCAGCTGGTTTCGCGAGATTCAGGCGTTCTATCTTACCGTATCGATTAATGAGGATATGATCGAGCTTGATGCCGACAAGGCTGATTTTATCACCGAGTTCATCGTCCAGCCTGTATAGTTTACTGTCGTTGGGTTTGATCTCGATAATCGCCGACGATAGCCGTGCTACCTCCGAATAGTATATGCCACGTAACTTGTAATTGAGCCTGGTCTCTGGGACTTCCGCAAATTCAACTATCGGTACCAATACTGCCTGGGGTTTACCAAACAGGTAAGCGCGACCAATGACTTGCGATTGCCCCAATGCGCCTTTTCGTTGGGCGTCACTATTCTCTTTCCTCAGGATTTCACCCGGTATTATAAACTCCGTTTTTACCGTCGGATATAGTCGCCAAAACAGGATAGAAAGCTGATTAGCTAAGGTTAATAAAACCACAAGCAGGACGATTATTCGTACCCACCTGTCATTTAAAACCCTTAATATTGTGTCTAGTAGCAACCGGTAGCCTTTTTTTCAATAAGGGTGGAAATTTCAGTAATACCCTAAGGAACTTCTAATCTATTCGTAAGCTCGCATCTTGAAGCCAAATTTCGCCCCTTCCTCGTTGTTAATCTTCCCAATAGCTAGCTAAAGCTGGCCCCATGAGCAAAGCGATTGCTTTGGGTCTTACGTGCGATCTACGCCTCGAATAGGCGAATTTTGACTCCAATCTGTTTGTCCAGAATAAATCAGTGGTTACTCAATTATTACACTTCACCCGAGACTTTATTCGCCAATAATCAATTATTTCCCTTGTAACTATAAATAAAATCAACTTTATCAGTGAATGCATTGATTTTAAACAAGTTTGAGAAATAAATACTTGCGCGGAGCGTTTGCCCAGGAATAACTAATTAACACTAAGGATAGGGAGCGCCCGGCTACACTGAATTTCAGGCCAGGCTAAACGAAGTGGTTCGATTCTAATTCATAGGCGACTACAGCCTAAGGTCATGATTTTCAGAGAGTATTTTTGATTATTATCTATGCGAATAAATGTTGATGACTTTAGACCCTGCTAACCTTTGTATTCCAAACTTTTTGATCCTTTCCCGCAACGTACTGGGGGCCATATCCAACTGTGTCGCGGCACCACTTTGCCCTTCAATTTTCCAGTCACAATCTTCTAGAGCAGCCTGGATCATCTCTTTTTCAACTTCTCTGATTGTTTTAGGTCCGTATTGTGGCCGTGGTTTAATGTTCAAATCAAAGGCTTCATCTAACTGCAGGATATTGCCATCAGAGAGAATGATTGCACGTTCGATAATATTTTCTAACTCCCTTACATTACCAGGCCAGTCGTAAGCCTGTAATTGAGCCATCAGAGGTGCCTCGATCTTATTAATCCGCTTTCCAATTTTGACGCTATATTTCTGTAGAAAATGATTGGCCAGCAGGATGATATCCTCTTTACGATTTCTCAGCGGTGGGCTCTCTATCGGGAACACGTTGAGTCGGTAAAATAGATCATCACGAAATTCACCTGCCGCAATACCATCTTCCAAAGAATGATTGGTTGCGGCGATAACCCGCACATCGACTCGAATAGTCTGAATCCCCCCCACTCGTTCCAACTCGCCTTCTTGCAGTATACGTAAAAGTTTTGCCTGCAATTCGAGCGGTAAGTCACCTATTTCATCCAGGAAAATAGTCCCTCCATCTGCCAGTTCGAACCGACCGATCTTACGAGCATTGGCACCGGTAAAAGCGCCTTTTTCGTGGCCGAATAATTCGTTTTCAATTAAATTTGCCGGCAAGGCTGCGCAATTAACCTTAACCAGGGGTCGATCTTTGCGCTGACTACCCGCATGAATAGCCCTGGCAATCAACTCTTTACCGGTACCGGTTTCCCCCGAAATGAGTACCGTTGCATCGGTTTTGGCGACCTGCCCCACTTTTTTCATCAAATTAGACTGGGCTTCGCTTTCACCAACGATGACGTCAGAACCTAATTCCCGTTTTATTTCTTCTTGCAAATACCTGTTTTCCTGTTGCAGTCTGTTTTTGAGTTCCCTCACCTCGTCAAGCGCGGTTTGCAATGCTTGTTTTGCTTTCATTTTCTCGGTGGTATCCAACACGTAAACATTAACAACCTGATCGTCTAATAACGGCGCGAAAGTAACCATGTATACCCTGTTTCCACATGGAAAATCCTCGTTGCGTTGACTTCCCTGCCTGGTTACTTCGGTCAGTATAGACTTTGCTTTTCCCTTAAGGTGGCCACCAAGTTTCAGGTTCCAGCAACCGAGGATCAGGGTGCTGGACCGATTCGCATACAACAGTCGGCCTTCCTTTGAAAAACGCATTACTGGATTTGGGTTTTCATCAGGGAATTTGCTTTGATCAAGGGATTTAGTGAATCCGTTATCCTGAGTAAAAGGCCCCATGATGCATAGAGCGCAGGGCGGATTACGATCGGATAACAATGACAGGGTCAAGTCTATTCGCGTCGCGGCGTAACCGGGTATTGATCCTGGAGGCAGATCCACCGAGGTGGTTACGGTAAGCCCCTGGCAGATACGCCGCCAGCTACTTTTCCACTCTGCAGCTTCGGGCAAAACTGCCCGGAAAAAAATATCCTGATCATATTTTTCAAGTATTGATTTAGCCGCATCGTTCAGGAAAATTGGCAGCCTTTGCTCGGTAATCAACAAGGCTGGATCTTCAATATTCTCGAGCAGTCTTTCCTTCTGGCCAATTCCAGGTGAATCGATAATCTTAGGTGAAGATTCAACTAGCATTTTGTAAGCCCCCCTACATGAAATACCCTTTACTAATTACTTGTGTTAAGCATTTATATAGATACCTGTACGCGACTTCAGTTCAATTAAACTTAATTCAGGTGACTTTTTGCCTGAATACGAGAGAAATTTCGACTCCAATCCCACGTCATTCGTGATAAATACCACGGATACTGTGGCCAGGATTCACTTAAATGGATAGGGGCATTATCGGATAGCATCCTAACTAATTGATTTAATACAATTAATTTCATTTTTTACAGATTAGGCACACCGATTGCATATAGTTTTATATCTCGGCTGTGAAGTCGAGGGATGGCTAGCATTACCTACGGTAGTGCTACCAGGCTGGAGATCAGAACCTGAGAACCTTCTCACTGGCTCTGAGCAATAGCATGTATTAATGATGTACCCTATATATTGCCGCCCTTCACCGGGCGGCTTTTTTATGTCTGATAATGCCACGCCAGGTCGTATTCACGCACACCGACCAGCAATTACCTGGTATCGACTATTGCCAATCCACTATGGTGGCGCAACGAAAGATTAAAGCAATATTTTAAAATAGCCTTAACCTTCAAGGGTTGATTTTACCTACCAGGAACCTTATCTTTATCAAAAATGTCAAATCAACAAATCGCAGATCAAAGGTTAAAACCATGTCGTTTGAGTTAATCAGCTTCAAAACCTGCCCCTTCGTACAGCGCGCGGCAATTACCCTGGGTTATAAAAATGTCGAACACACGGTGACATTTATCGACCTCGCCGAGCCCCCCGACTGGTTTCTGGAATTATCGCCATTAAAGAAGGTCCCGGTACTCAAAGTTGACGGCGAGGTTTTATTCGAGTCAGCAGTAATTAACGAGTATCTCGACGAAATCACCGGGGGTGAATTACAGCCGAAAGAGCCCCTGGAGCGGGCCAAAAATCGTGCCTGGATCGAATTCGCGTCAAATATGCTCGGTAACAGCTATATGATGAATAATGCTTCTGATAAAGATAAATACGAAAAATATCGCGATGTTCTGGAATCACAACTGCACCGAGTAGAAAACCGACTCGGCTCGGGTCCGTGGTTTAATGGCGAACAATTTTCTCTGGCGGACACTGCATTTGCACCGATGTTTGCCCACGACGCCGTTGCAGAATATCGTTTTTCTGTGATTGATTTCTCAGGCATGCCCAGGGTGGGTGCCTGGTCTAAACGATTACTGGCTTTGCCGGCGGTAAAAAACTCTGTAGTGTCTGAATTCGACTCCCTTTTGTTAGCCGGGTTGGAAAAGACAAACAGCTATGCCTGGCAACGGTTCACGGCTTAACACCCGGTATTTCAGAGTAATTCTATGGCCAAATGGCTTAATGGTACGGTAGTCGAAAACTACCATTGGAATGAGCGATTGACATCGTTGAAATTCGAAGCGCCCCTGGATCGCTTTAGGGCAGGACAGTTCGTGCGCGTTGGGCTCGAAATTGACGACGACATCATTGCGCGTCCTTATTCACTGGTTAACTCCCCTGGTGAATCGCTACTGGAGATCTATTTCAATATCGTTCCTGAGGGTCCCTTAACCTCCCCGCTTTTTCATCTTCGAAAAGGTGATGACATACTGGTAGCACCCAATACGGCAGGTTTCCTGACAATCAACGAAATACCGGATGCCGGGGAGTTGTGGATGCTGGCAACCGGGACTGCGATCGGGCCATTTCTCTCCATCTTGAATGAGAGCGAGGTCTGGCAACGCTTCGAACGTATCGTCCTGTGCTACTCGGTACGGGGCAAAGATGATCTTACCTACATCGAATCGATCAATGCTATTGCCAAAAAACACGAGGCGCAATTTTGCTTCATCCCGCTCATTACACGAGAGCAGGTTCCAGGTGCGCTTAATATGCGTATTACAACCGCTATTGAAAACGGGGAGCTGGAAAAGAATGCGGGTACCCCGATCGGCGCTGATCACTCGCACATAATGATGTGCGGCAGCGGTGAGATGATCAAGGATGTTAGCGCATTACTCGGAGCGCGCGGGATGCACAAGCATCGTCGTCGGAATCCGGGACATTTTTCCACTGAAAAATATCACTAGTCACCATACCACTCGATTTCAAAAGTACCATTCACTAAAATTTTTTTCTGGTACAAAAAGAATAGCAATTAAAATAGTGTAAGCGATCATCGAGGCGATAATAATTTTATGCATGGTAGCCGGGTCGGAAAGCTTGATTTCAATATCAGGTTGCTCGATAAACGACCGCGCCAGTATTGATTATCCTGCGCTCAGTACCTCGATCAACGATAACGTCATCCTCGCTGTGGCGCCCCACAGTAGCTCTCCATCATAGAGATCGTAATAAATGATCGGCCAGGGGCGTTTCGAGTCCGGGTGATGGCGATTCCTCACCTGGTAATTGGACTCATCCGCTAGCCAACTCAGTGGCATGGTAAAAGCTCGGGCAACTTCGACCTTATCCAGGGTTAGCTTATAAGGCCACCGGGTAACGCCTACATAGGGTGTTACCTGAAATTCGCTGATCGTGTGGTGATGATTCAAACGGCCCAGCAAGGTGACGTCGGCTGGCAAAAGACCGACTTCTTCTTCGGCTTCTCGAAGCGCGGTCATTTCGAGACTGGCGTCGCTCGCGTCCCGCTTGCCACCCGCAAAGGCAACCTGACCGCTGTGTCGATCCCCTTCGTAATGGGCGCGGCGGATAAACAGTAGGTGCCAGGCGTCCTCAAGACGCAGAAACGGAACCAGCACCGCCGCCTCAAGAGCCAATCCTTGCAGCATTTCGGGTGGCACATCGTAGGTAGCCTCAGGCTGGGCCTGTAATCTTTTCCTGATATCGTCGACACTGAGCTGGTCGAGGTCAATCACTGCTTAGCCTCTCCCAGCGGCGACTAGAATCCATAATTCGATCTCTGGTAATCCGGATGTCGATTGAAATATTCGGTTGCTTGCCGTATTTGCCCTAGCATGGTCTCTTTATCCCTGCCAAGCACGCCCTTCAGAATCAAATGATTGGAAATATGATCGCTGCGAAAAATTGTCTTTTTCAGTTGAGTCGCGCCAATAAATAAATCCATTTCATGACACAGTTCAGCGGTATTCAATTCGGTAAAATTTGACTGGTAACCATCGATTACTTTTTGCTTATCGCGATGGAATGTTAAAACCAGGGTAGCCAGGTAGTGCGGTTGCACCAGGTTTACGAGTCGGGCAGATTCCAGCGCGTGTTGCTCGCTGTAAGCTCTGCCGCCGATTCCGTTGAGCACCATTACCGATGATTTGATCCCTGCCTCGTGGGCCCTGATCAGGGCTGCCGCGGTGGTGTCGAAGGTTTCTCCCTTGTCGATATATCCAAGTACCTCTTCATCGCCACTTTCTACGCCAACGTAAATCAACTGCAGGCCCATTGCCACGAGTTCCTGCAATTCTTCAATACTCTTGTTTTTCAGATTCCGGGGCAGACAATAAGACGATACGCGAGAAACCGAAGGCAAGTTGGTTTTTATCGCATTTAATATCTTTCGCAGGCGCCGCATGGATAACACCAGCGCGTCACCATCTGCAAGAAACACCCGCCTGGGTTCTAATCCCGACTCACCACAGCGCTGTATATCGGCCATCACCTCGGTTTCTACCCTGGGGCGAAATTTCTTTTGCGCATCGGTATACATATCGCAATAAGTACAGCGATTCCAGCTACAGCCATTGGTCACCTGCAATATCAGCGAACCTGCCTCACTAGGGGGCCGAAACACCGGTTCGATATATTCCATGGGAAAGCGATTGAGCATCATGATGACAAGCCTAAGGCAAACACTCTATCCTGTCCAAGATGCCTGTCGACTCGAATGGATTATTTCGCTGAAAAAATCTCCTCTTCCTCAAAAACCGTGTGGGTAGATTACCCCGGTAGGGCCGAATTTATTCGGCCAATCATTATTGGAAGCATGAAACGCGATCGGTCGAATGAATTTGACCCTACCCGTATTACCCTATTAGTCAGAGGAAGAGAGAAAAAAAACTGTTATCTATTTGTAAGACAAATAATTGGAGATTACTATATCGCGAAAACAGGATAAGACCATGAGCCGATCTTCATTTCTCAAGCCCGATACGGTTGCTTTGTATAGCGGTTATGTGCCAGAAAGCGATCATGGATCGCGCGCGGTGCCAATCTATCAGACTACCTCTTACGTTTTTGAAAGCGTGAGTGCTGGTTCATCACTGTTCAATGTAGAACAGGGTGGGCATATCTACAGCCGAATCACTAATCCAACCGTAGCAACTCTCGAGCAACGAATAGCCGCGCTCGAAGGCGGAACCGGGGCGGTCTGCACGGCTTCGGGCATGAGTGCCGAATTTATTACATTTATCACGCTGTGTTCATCGGGCGATCATATAATTTCAGCAACCCAGATTTACGGATCTACCGCAACCTTACTGCGTCACACGATCAAACGCCTGGGTATCGACTGTAGCTTCGTACCGATCAACGACGAAGTGGCGCTGCGCGAAGCGATCCAGCCAAATACCAAACTGGTATTTTGCGAATCTATCGGTAACCCTGGACTGGAAGTAAGCGATATTCCCCTGATCAGCCAGATCGCGAACGAATCCGGCATACCGGTGGTAGTTGACGCAACCTTTGCTACCCCGAGCCTGTGCCGCCCAATCGATCATGGGGCAAATATCGTGGTGCACTCTATTACCAAGTGGATCGGTGGCCACGGGCTTGCCGTCGGCGGCGTGATCGTCGACGGTGGTAATTTCGACTGGGAAGCGAGTGGTCGTTTTCCTGAACTAACCGAACCCTACGCACCTTTCCACGGCATCAAGTTCTGGGAAGAATTCGGCCCTGCCGCGCTGGCGATGAAGATTCGCGCCGAGTCGATGCGCGACGTCGGTGCCGCCTTAAGCCCGCATAGCGCCTTTTTGATCTTACAGGGAATAGAAACTCTGGGCATGCGTATGAAAAAGCATGTTGAAAACGCAAAATCCCTGGTCGAATGGCTTCAATCGCAGAAAGATGTTATCTGGGTCAACCACCCGGATATGGACAGCAACCCCACGCAGGAAGTTGCACAGAGATTGTTCCCCGATGGGGCCGGTTCCGTTCTGTGTTTTGGCGTAGTGGGTGGACGCGCGGGCGGCGCCGCATTTATTGACTCGGTACAACTGGTTTCTAACCTGGCCAATGTGGGTGACTCGCGCACCCTGATACTACACCCTGGTACCACGACCCATTCACGTCTGTCTCCAGAAGACATGATTGCCGCTGGCATCAGTGAAGATATGATTCGTGTTTCGGTAGGCATAGAAGATATCGCCGACATTGTGGCAGATTTCGCGCGCGGCCTCAGGGCTGCACGGCGAGTAGCGGGTGATCAATAATGGAAATTCAGGTGAGGGGCAGTAAAACTTACGCGTCAACAGGCGGCAAAGAATTCGATAGCAGCCTGGAAACGGTTTTATTTGTTCATGGCAGTGGGCTCGACCACCGCAGTTGGGCACTGCAAACACGCTGGTTTGCCTTCAATGGCTTTTCAGTGTTGGCGCCAGATTTACCCGGCCATAGCCAGTCAGAAGGTAAGCCACTCGAAAGTATCGAAGAGATGGGAGCATGGCTGTCCGATTTTATCGATGCAGTCGGGATTCAAAAAGCACACGTGGTAGGGCATTCCCAGGGATTCCTGGTTGCCCTCGAACTTGCCCGCAGGGCACCAGAAAAGATCACAACGCTCACCGGTATCGGCACTGCTGGGGCCATTCCAGTCAACCCCGCGCTGATCGAAGCCGCACTGATCTCTGCCGGACAGGCTGCAGAAATGCTGTTGGAATGGGGTTTCGGTAACCGCTCACACATGGGCGTAAGCGCCGTACCCGGTATGCAACCTATCGCCATTGGGCGTCAAATCATGTCGAAAAATCCGCTGGCTGCCGACCTTCAAGCCTGTGCCAACTACACCGACGGTGAAGATGTCGCTAGCAATCTTGACGTCACTTCACATTTAATTTTCGCAGGCCAGGATCGTTTGACCCCGCTTAAGGCGGGGAAGGTACTGGCTGAAAAGTTGCGCGCCTCATACGTGGTAATAGAAGGCTACGGCCACATGCTGCCGATTGAAGCACCCAGGCAGGTATTGCATCAGTTGCGCGAATCGATTTCCTCTTTTTAGAACCAGGTAAAAGCTATGAAAATAAACAAGGTTGCCGTTATCGGCGCTGGCACCATGGGCGCCGGTATAGCGGGTCAGGTTGCCAATGCTGGAGTAGAAGTCTGGTTACTGGATTTGCCCAGTGATGACTACCCCAATGCACTGGCCGAACGAGGGTTCGAGCGTCTACGTAATTCTGATCAGCCGGGCCTGATAAGCGAAGAGGCTGAATCTTTTATTCATCTCGGTAATACGCGCGATGACTTTAACCAGCTCGCGGATTGCGACTGGGTGGCCGAAGCCGTGGTCGAAAGACTCGATATTAAAAAGGACCTGTACCAGCGTCTCGACGAGGTATGCTACGACCAGGCCATTATCACTTCGAACACTTCGACTATCCCGATTCGGTTACTGGTCGAAGGCATGCCCGGGACATTTCGTGAACGCTTCGCGATTACCCATTTTTTCAACCCGGTACGCTTCATGCGACTGCTCGAACTGGTGCGCGGCAAAGATACCAAACCGGCGGTGATTGAGGTTCTCGCAAGTTTTTGCGAGCAACAACTCGGCAAAGGTGTGGTGCACTGTCTCGATACTCCGGGATTCCTGGGCAATCGTGTCGGGGTATTTGCAATCCAGTGCGCGCTGCATGCGGCCTTTGATCTTGGCCTCAAACCGCTCGAAGCCGATGCCCTGTTCGGCCGACCGATGGGGATTCCGAAGACCGGCGTATTCGGGCTATACGACCTGATCGGCATCGACCTGATGTCTGACGTGGTGCAAAGCCTGGTCAATATACTGCCTGAAAAAGATGCTTTTCATGCTGAGGCTGCGCGTATCCCTCTAATGACGCGCATGATCGAAAATGGTCAAACCGGCAACAAACAGGGACAGGGGTTTTATCGCGACTCGGATCAGGGCGGTCGAGAAGTACTCGATTTGAACGATGAGTCTTACGAGCCAGCACCACGGCTTCTGTTACCTCTGGCAGAAAAGGCCGAGCGGCACGGCATTAAACATTTACTCGATGACGACGGCCGATATGGGCAATTCGCCTGGCGCATACTATCGCGTTCACTGAGTTACGCCGCATCGCTGATTCCTGAAGTAGGCGATGATCCGCTCGCGATCGACGACACGATGAAACTCGGCTACAACTGGATCAAGGGCCCGTTCGAATTGATCGATGAAGTGGGTGTTGACACCTTCATCGAACGCCTTGAGGCCGATCAACTACCAGTTCCAGAGTTTCTTGCCGAGGCGGCGGGTTCGAGCTTTTACCGGATACACCAAGGCGACCTGCAGTCTCGGTTGTGGGGCGATCGCTGGCAAACGATAAAACGCTCTGAGGGTATTATTCGTTTCACTGAGAAAAGACAGACCCTCAAGCCACGAAATACCTGTGCGGTAGCCAGTTGGTACGACCTGGACGGTATCGCCCTGGTGGAATTCCACAGCAAGGCGAACGCACTGGACGCCGACTCGATGTCGATTCTCGCCGATGCGATCGACCAGGTCGAAAACGATACTATGCGCGGGTTGATCGTACACAACGACGCGCAGCATTTCTCCTGCGGCGTAAACCTGCAGGCGGTGCGTGAATTTTTCCGCCGGGAAGACATGGATGGTCTCGACCGGTTTCTTAGTAACTTTCAACAAATCGTACATCGCATGGCGAATGTGGAGTTCCCGGTCGTTGTTGCTCCTGTAGGTCTCTCGATTGGCGGTGGATTTGAGGTCGTATTGCATGCCAAGCAAGTGATTTGCCACGCCAACTCGACCACTGGGCTGGTAGAATCGCTGGTCGGTCTGGTACCCGGCGGTGGCGGATGCAAGGAAACCCTTTACCGTTGGATAGAACAACTCGAGTGCGGGGAGAATATCGATAAAGCCTGCTGGAAAGCCTTCATGAACCTGGGTTACGGTCGAACTGCAACCTCACCCATCATCGCCAAACGCATCGCTATGCTGCGCCCGAATGATCGATTCGAAATTAACCGCGATCGATTGCTGGGCACAGCCATAGCCGCAATCGAAGATTCTGCAGGGCAGCTTGATTTCAATCGTCCTGCGCTTACCATGCCAGGTGAGCCACTTTTTACCGAAATGCGCGACTGGTTGAATAAATCGCACGAAAAGGGGATATTTACGCCCCAGGACGTTGTCGTTGGCACCGAAATGGCGCGTATCGTTACCGGTGGTGAAGTCGTACCGGGTACACGCTGGAGCGAACAAAATTTTTACGATGCAGAACGCCGATCTTTTATAAGCCTGGTATCGACTGCTGCAACACAAGAACGGATCGACACGATGTTAGACAATGGATCGCCTGTGAGAAATTAACCGGAGAGCCCTCATGACAGCCGAATACGATCAACTACCAGCGAGCGATGCCAACTTCGTCGCGTTGACCCCGCTGTCATTTCTGCAGCGCACCGCTGATATTTATCCACAACGCGACGCGCTGATTTACAACCAGCGCCATTATACCTGGGCACAAACCCGCACACGCTGTACCCGTATCGCTTCGAGCCTGGCGGCACGAGGCCTGGGAAAAAACGATACGGTATCGGTGTTCGCGTTCAACACCCCTGAAATGTTTGAATGCCATTTTGCCATCCCGATGGCGGGCGCGGTACTCAATACCATCAATACCCGGCTCGACCCTGCCACCGTCGCCTATATCATCGACCATGGCGAATCGAAGCTATTTATTGTCGACCGCCAACTCTGGCCAGTACTGCAACAGGCGCTCGAAACCACCGAGTTAAAACCCGAAGTCATCATCATCGACGACGCCGACGCCACTGAAAAGCCCGATTTACCGGAAAACATTGATTACAGCTTTTACGAAGACCTGGTGGTACGCGGCGATCAAAGATTTACCTGGCGTGCACCCGAAGATGAATGGCAGGCACTCTCCCTTAATTACACTTCGGGCACTACAGGAAAACCCAAGGGCGTCGTATATCACCACCGGGGTTCATACCTGATGACCATGGGCACGGTGATTTCCTGGGCCCTGCCTCAACACCCGCGCTACCTGTATACCGTGCCGATGTTCCATTGTAACGGCTGGGGGCATGCCTGGACCATGACCGCAGTCGCCGGAACGGTCGTATGTATGCGTGCTTTCTCGCCAAAACTATTATTCGACCTGGTCGAAAAGCATCAAATTACCCATTTTGGCGGCGCTCCAATCATCCTTAACATGCTCGCGAATGCACCCGAATCGGAACAGAAACACTTTGATAGAACTATTAACGTGATGACCGCAGGCGCTCCTCCACCGGCGAAGGTACTCGAAAGCATGAACCAGTTCGGCTTCGACGTGATGCACGTCTATGGCCTCACCGAAACCTACGGACACATATTACAGTCCGCACCACAGGAAAACTGGGGACAACAAAGCATTGCGGCGCAGGCCGAGCTGAAATCACGCCAGGGCATTCGCTTCGCGATGACCGAGGCGGTAGACGTGATTAGTTCTGAAACCGGCGAGCCGGTTCCCTGGGACTCTGAAACCATCGGAGAAATCGTAATTCGGGGCAACACCACGATGAAGGGTTACCTGAAAGACCCGGATGCAACCACCAGGGTATTCCAGCACAAGTGGTTCTACAGCGGCGACCTGGCGGTCATTCACGCAGATGGCTACATCCAGGTCAAGGATCGCGCCAAGGACATCATCATTTCTGGCGGAGAGAATATCTCATCGATTGAAATCGAAAGTGTGCTCTACAAACACCCATCGGTAGGCGATGCAGCGGTAGTCGCAATGGCCGATAAAAAATGGGGCGAAGTCCCCTGCGCGTTTATCGAACTCAAAGTTGACGCAAAAGCAACCGAAGACGAGTTAATCGATTTCTGCGCCGAAAATATGGCCCGCTTCAAACGCCCGAAGAAAGTGGTATTTGGCGAACTGCCGAAAACCGCTACCGGGAAGATTCAAAAGAACTTGCTGCGTGAACGGGTGAAACGGAATCAGCATTCCTACGAATAACCTGATCAATCGACTATACAATGCTTTTGCGCCAGGAAAATCGGGAGGACTCTCTACTCTCTATGATCTATAAATCAAGTTTACCTCACAATTGGAACCATCCATCTTTGAGTTCTCAACAATTCCGGCAAACCTGAAATCCAGTCCCTCTTCAAGCCCTGCGGCAGCCTCTTTCGGCACATTATAAAGAGCTAATAAAATTTCTGCACTGAATTGCGTGCTAATTAAGTTAACCAGGTAGGTACCCCGTTTCGAAGAGGTAGATCTAATAGCTTCTACCGTCGCATTCCCTTCCAAAAATTGGCCCTTTATTGACTCCGCGTAATAATTGAATCCTGCTCGGGTGTAGTTCCTGCACTGATTAGCGAGGTCCGCCAAAGTAACACCACCTGGCACTGATGCGCTATCTTCATCTGTACTTTGTTTGTCGACGCTGGCTAAATTAGCGGTGTTTGACTCTGTACCGCTATTTTCAGTAGTACTTTCCTTTTCAACGTTCGCCAGCTTTACAGTGGCCGGCTCATTTACATTTTTTTCTACTGGTATTTGTGACGCCTGTTTTAAAATTCCAGACGCTAAATCAGGCTCGGGAAAGGGTTTGCGCTTATTCGCGTTTTCACCTCGGAATTTAATTTTTCTTAATGGAATCTGTGCCTCTTCATATCCTAGTTCAACCGCTTTTTCGTAATAAGATATTGCTATCGCAACCTCATCCATTCGGTGGGATTTGACCCATCTGTTTTGATAAATAACTCCAAGCGCATAATTCGCGCCAGGTGAATTTTGCTCCGCTGCCATTTCGTACCATTTTACAGGTTCATTTTTTATATTGAATTTTTTATTTTTTGATAAACTATAGAAAATATTGCCCAGTAAAAATTGAGCATCTACATCCCCTGCCAGTGCTAACGGTCGAATCAGGCTTATTGCCCTGGCCGGAAAACCCCCATAATACATTTTGATGGCTTTATCCATTTCATCTGTATTGGCAACAGCAGTGTTTGAGATTATCAGAAATACAAGTATCAACCCCTGAAATATCTTTTCTATATGCTTATCCATTATTTAACACCCTAAATTTAAATTGGTTTAGGAATCTCTCCAAATTTTTTCTATCTAGTTTGCGCTCATGAATAACAGCTATGAGCAGTATTATCCACGATTAATATTTACCCAGGTAGCATCCAATACATTCTACATACTTTGTGATCAATAGTAACTTTCACCTTCCTCTGGAGGAGTATCCGCTCTACTTTGTAAACCATGCTACATGGTTTACACCACGCCTGCCTGATAAGGCCTAAGGGAGGGAGTTTCGGAATGATGATAATTCGCTGCTATTGACTATATTGCCGCCTGGGAGAGAGGCCTCCAATTTTTGATCAGATACCCACGTTAAAGTACGGTCAATGAGTGGGTACCTGCAGGCTGACTATGGTATGCTATTCGCACGCGAGGATAGCCCACATGAAACGTATTCTAGCAAAATATCTGCACAGGGAAGTCGGCATCAACATCGAAAAAGCGTTCCGATTCGAATCAGCGCAGGTCGTCGCTGTCGAAGATAATTTTTTTTCAGTCGTCGATGAAAAACAGTCTTATACCCACCATTTTTCTTATCATAGTGTCGTGCAAATAATTGAAAACGATAGCGGTGTCGACGTTGGCGGGCTTTTATCACACAAGCACTTTAACGTGTTAATCAAGGTCGGACATATTATCGAGTTTATTCCCGCCTAGAAACTGTCTTTCTGGCTTATCGCCTGTCGTAACGCGGCTATGTGCTCCGGCCCGAGGCCGCAACATCCGCCGACCATGCGGGCACCATTTTCAACCCAGGTTTGTGCGCTTTTTGCGAGTTCATCGGGTTCGATCACGTCCACAAAATGCCAGTTAGGCATGGTGAAATAGCCAGATTCAGGGTAAACGCCGACCGGGCCGTTCCAGTATCTTTTGACGATTTCCAGGGCCTCGTCCACGTCTGGTATCGGCGTGTGCATGATATTCATCATCATGGCTGGATATCCGGCAAGGGCTTTGACCAGGCTTTCAAAATCCAGCTCTTTATAGTCAAATACCGACAGGGCGCTACTACCCCTGTGAGTCGCGGCGCTCACACCAACCCAGATGGGCAGATTGAAATCGAGCACCGCGTCGATAGCGGCGACTGAATAAGCGGTTGTCTGGCACATCTCCAGTGCAATCATATCGACCCCGGCTTCGGCCAGAATTTCTGCCTGTTCCCTGACAGAGCGACCTACGGCCTCGGGATTATGCCAACTGAGATCGTCGGACGATATCCATTCACAAATCGAACCCGCAATGGTTACCGGTTCCCTGCCGACATTATCACGGGCCTGCAGCGCCAGCTCGACTGCATTCAAATTGATTTCTTTCACGCGATCGCCAAGACCACCTGGTTCCAACATATGCCGCGCGGCGGAAAAAGTATTGGTGATGATAACCTCGGCACCGGCTGTGATGAACTCTTCATGTGCTCGACGCACCGCGTCGGGGTGGGACAGGTTCGCCCGGGCACTCCACACCTTACCATCCATGGGTACACCGCATTTGTCGAGCTGCGTTCCCATGCCGCCATCGATGACAACAGGCGCGCCTTCTCCTTGTAATCGATCTTCTAGCCAGGAAATATTTTCGGTCATGTGAATTTCTCCTCGTTAGCAAGATAAGGTATCAGATTTGTCGAATGGCTAAAACACTTTACCGGATCCCTAGTCGATTGAGTTGGCTCTACCGGCCATATAGTATAGAGTTCAGCCCCGAACCAATCTGGTATAGAAATGAATCAGGACATCACACCTATCGAACTGCGCCGTCAAATTCGTAGTGGAGTACATACCAGCAATACTTCCGGTTATTCGAAAGGCTATGTACAGGGTAATCTGTGTATTTTACCGGCTGACTGGGCGAGTGAGTTTCTGCAATTTTGCCAGTCCAACCCAAAACCCTGTCCATTGATCGGGATGGCTTCGGCGCCGGGCGAATATCATATTCCTGCGCTGGGTGAGGACCTCGATATTCGATCCGATATACCCAGTTACAAAATTTATCATGATGGTGAACTGCAAAAAGAAGTGATCGATATCAGCAATTACTGGCGTGATGACCTGGTATCTTTTGTACTCGGCTGTTCATTTTCATTCGAAGAGGCTTTGCTCGCCGATGGCCTGGATATTCGCAATGTATCCGAAGGGGTCAATGTACCCATGTATCGAACCAGTATCGATTGTGCGAGCGCCGGGCGATTCAGTAGCAAGATGGTAGTCAGCATGCGCCCGATGGTCCCTGCCAATGCGATCCGCGCGATCCAGATATGTACGCGCTTTCCGGCGGTACACGGCGCACCGATTCACTTCGGCGACCCGAATTTGATCGGTATTGTCGATATCAACAATCCCGAGTTTGGCGATGCGGTGACGATCAGGGAAAACGAGGTTCCGGTATTCTGGGCCTGTGGCGTCACCCCACAGGTTGCTGTGGAACAGGCCAGGCCACCGTTTTGTATCACTCATTCTCCAGGCTGTATGCTGGTGACCGATATGCCCAATAGCCAGCTGGCTGTGATGTAAGCGAGAAAAAACGATGTTATTCCTCAACTGTGACCTGGGCGAAAGTTATGGCTCGTGGAAAATGGGTAGTGATGCCCACGCCATGCCACACATCGATCAGGCCAATATCGCCTGCGGTTTTCATGGCGGCGACCCGCTGGTGATGACAAACACGCTCGCGCTCGCAAAACAACACGGTGTCATGGTCGGCGCTCACCCTGGCTATCCCGATCTGGTCGGGTTTGGTCGGCGTTCGATGAACTGCTCTGCCGATGAAATAACAGCACTGGTGAATTACCAGGTCGCCGCGATCGATGGCATGGCGAAAATTCAGGATATCGACCTGGCTTATGTCAAACCACACGGCGCACTCTATAACGATATGATGGCCAAACGGCCGGTACGCTCGGCGATCATGCAGGCGATATCAGGGTATCACCGCCCATTACGGCTGATGTTGCAGGCAACACCCGAGGCAGATCTACACCGAGAAGAAGCCGATAAACTCGGTATCGAACTCTGGTTCGAGGCGTTTGCTGACCGTTGTTACGATGACGATGGGAAGTTGCTCGCACGCTCGAAGGCAGGCGCGGTACATACAAGCGAAAAAATGCTCGACCAGGTGCGGCAAATCTGCCAACACGGTACGGTTACCTCGGTCAGTGGTGGTACCCTGAACCTCGCTCCGGATACCCTCTGCGTTCATGGGGACAACGAAGAAAGTGTCGCCGCGATTGTCGAGATTAGAAAAATAATCCATCAATGAGGATTGAGGTCGCCGGTCAGGATGCTTTAATCGTCTATTTTGCCGATCAGACCAGCGCGTCAGTTTCGGCAAGAATTCAGCGTTCAGTAGCCAATATTCAATCGCAAATGTCAGATATCGTCGTCGACCTTGTGCCCTCTTATGCCTCGTTGCTGGTGATTTACAATATAGACCTGTGCGACCACCTCGAAGCCAGAAAGCGTTTACGCGAAGCACTCAAAGACTTCGATGCCGAAGAATCAACCGATGGCGAGCTGGTTATCCTGCCGGTGTACTACAGTCTCGAATCGGGTCCCGACCTTGAGTTAATCGCAGATCGCGGCAACATCAGCGTCGATGACGTCATTGAAATTCACCAGCAGGGGGAATACCGCGTCTATGCAATCGGTTTCGCACCGGGTTTCGCTTACCTGGGTGAAGTCGATGAACGAATCGCAGCACCACGACTAGCAACCCCTCGTCAAAAGGTACCGTGCGGCGCGGTTGCAATCGCGGATCGGCAAACCGCTGTCTACCCGGCACAGTCGCCAGGTGGTTGGAACCTGATCGGCCTGTGCCCTCAGCGCATGTTCGATCCCTCCAAAAAGCCCACCATGCCAATCAAGGTAGGCGACCAGGTTAAATTCAGGCGAATCGACCGCGATGAATACCTGTCCCTGGGTGGAATCCTGTGAGTGGATTAAAAGTAAATCAGCCGGGCTTGCTGAGCTTGATTCAGGACCTCGGCCGATTCGGAGCCCACAATCTGGGCTTGACCCATGGCGGTCCACTGGACAGGCTGGCTTACGACTGGGCCAATCGTCTGCTGGGTAACGATAAGAATGCCAGCTGCCTCGAGATCAGCTTTGGTGGGTTGGTACTGGAATCAGAAGTCGATACCGCATTTACCATTACCGGGGCTGAACTGCCCTGCTCCGTGAATGACTCCAGCATCGCTCAATGGCAAACGCATTCGATCAAAGAAGGCGATAAGCTCGAACTGGGTTATACCGTTTCGGGAACTCGGGCTTACCTTTCGGTAGCAGGTGGTTTCGACATTCCTCACAGTTTTGGCAGTAGCTCGACCGTGGTACGCGAAAAAATCGGTGGTATCCACGGTGATAAGTTGCAGTCTGGCGATCACCTGGCCTGTAAAGCTCTGCCGCGCTCTACTCACCAGATGCTCGTCGAACAACACCGACCGCAATACGGTAATAGTGCTCTCCTGCGCGTCGTCCCAGGTTATCAGCAACATAATTTTGACTCGACCCAGCACTGGCGATTTTTTAACTCGGAGTACCGGGTGACCGAGCGTAGCGATCGCATGGGATTTCGGCTCGAAGGTGCTTCGATCAAATCAGACATGGTGGGTATGCTTTCCGAAGGTATTTGTCACGGCGCAGTTCAAATTCCGGCAGACGGTCAGCCTATCGTTTTAATGAACGATCGGCAAACTATTGGAGGTTACCCCAAAATTGGCTCGGTTATCCCAATCGACACTGCTCGCCTGGCGCAGCTAGCCCCCGGTTCGATAGTCCACTTCGAAGCAATCAGTCTCGAACACGCCCATAATCTGTACTGGCTGGAAAAATCACGCTTCGAACGCACCCAGCCAGAGATGTGTTAATGCATAGCGATTCCCCGGATTTGGCTCTAAGCCACAAGATTGAAGATATCCTGGTCGCGCGTAATTTGCGCGGCATGAAAACCGTACAGCCCCATTTGCAACCAGGATATTGCCTGCGCGCAGCACAAATTCTGTATGAGTCCCGGGGGCAGGTATTAATCGGCACTGGATTTCCGGTAGTGGATACTTTCGAGACCGATGGCCCGGTCGGCACTATTGCGCTTTACCATGCACTCGAAAGAATTGGCGTGACTCCCACCATCGTCTGCGGCAGACCACTTTCCAGGGCATTAGCTGCTCGATATCGAGTACACGAGATTCGGGTCGGTGATCACGACCAACGCGAGCAGGAAGCGATCGAAGCTATGGAAAAATTTCAACCCCGGGCAATCGTCTCGATCGAGCGTCCGGGACAAGCAGCCGATGGCGGTTACTATAATATGCGTAAAGAAAATATCAGCGACCGCACCGCCTGTTTCGACTCCTTTATGGATTTGAGCGATTGCCCAACCATCGCGATTGGCGATGGTGGCAACGAAATCGGTATGGCTAAAGTCAGCGAAGCACTCGATGGTCTGGATATCGTCCCAACGGTCACTAGCTGTGATGAATTGATCGTCGCCGACGTATCAAACTGGGGGGCCTACGGCATCATTTCATTTTTGTCTATCTGGCACGGCAAAGATCTACTCAGGGAAATCAACCCTCTTGGCATCCTCGAATATATTTCCGAACTTGGTAGCGTCGATGGTGTGACGCGGATTAATGAATTGACCGAGGATAGTTTACCGGCGAGCGAAGGCGAATCGATATTGCGCGAATTACGAGAAGCCTGCGGGTTTCTGTATAGTTAATACCGTATCGATTAAAACCCCGGTTATCGAGTTTTTCACATTTTTTTTATTGAGACCACACTATGAGCATCGCATTTTTAAATGGTTCTTACATGCCTATTGAAGAGGCCAGGATTTCACCACTTGATCGTGGCTTTTTATTCGGAGATGGCATCTATGAAGTCGTCCCTTCTTACCGGGGGAAAATGATAGGTTTCGGCCCTCATATCACACGCATGAACGATGGCCTCGATGCGATCAATATCAAACTCGCGTGGAGTGAAGATCAATGGCGTGAGTTATGTGAAACTATTTGTAAAAAGAACGACAATGGAAATCTTGGCATTTACCTGCATGTTACCCGCGGTGCCGATGACAAGCGTCATCACGCCTATCCCGAAGGCATCAATCCGACTATTTTTGCCTTTACATTTGAGATACCTGAACCGCCGGTGCCAGATCGCAATACAGCCAAACCCTATACCTGTTCGACGGGCCAGGACTTGCGCTGGGGTCGCTGTAATATCAAATCGATTTCACTACTCGGCAACGTGATGCATTTCCAGCAGGGCTACGAAAAGGGCGATGGAGAAATCCTGCTTTATAACGCCAGTAATGAATTGACCGAGTGCGGAGCCTGCAACGCCTTTATCGTCAAGCATGGTGTGGTAGCCACGCCCCCGCTTAACGATCAAATTCTGCCCGGCATTACGCGCCAGCTGGCACTCAAGTCACTCCGCGCTGATGGGACTATTCGGGTCGAAGAACGGGTGGTCACGATGGACGAGGTCTGGCAGGCAGACGAGGTCTGGATTTCCAGTTCCAGCAAGGAAATCGCACCCGTAGTTAAACTGGATGGTAAGCCCGTTGGGGATGGCCAGGTTGGGCCTGTCTGGGAAAAAGCAGCAAGGATTTATCAGGCAAGTAAATTCGACTCCTAGAAGCCCGTTGAACCCGAGGTTAAATTACCGATAGACCGCGTGGTCGGTAACCACCATATCCAACTGAACATCCCAGTCTTCCGGTTCCAGATGGTTTACCTTTTGCAATTCGTGTGCAACCCCGATCAACACGGGTCGGGGGTGATTCGGTTCCTTGCGAAAGGCAAAACTACGGTCGTAAAATCCCCCGCCCATACCTATACGATTGCGCTCGGCGTCAAACACCACGAGTGGAGCGAGAACCAGATCGAGTGCTTCGGGTGCGAGCATCTCCTCATCGGATACATCTGGTTCGGGTAATTGGTAGCGATTGATACGCATTTTTTGCTGAAGAAAATACGGTGAGAATCGTAGCGTTTGCGGGCCCAGGTTAGGCAGAAAAATCAATTTCCCCTGTGACAATGCAAGGTCGATCAGCGGTCCCAGGCTAATCTCACCATTGACCGCAAAATAGGCTGCTATACGTTCGCATTGCTGATATTCGGGCAACGAGCCAAGACGCTCGCATAGAGACTTCGCGGCCCGGTCTTGTACGCTTGAACTCAAGCCGGCGCGAAGGCCACGATTGCGTTTTCGTAATTGGTCTATGAAATTATTCATTAAAGTAACGATAGATTAAAAACTCGAATACATACTATGAAAAATATTCGTTTGAATCCATTTTTTAGTAACGACACAATGCGCGACAGGAATGTAATCCGAAGCAATCGACCACACTTGAGGCAAGCAAACATGGGAAGACGATCCGGCGGCAGAGCGGCCAAGATATCCTTACGAAAAGCGGTACTGGCCGAAGATTTGAAACCGGCTCGTGCTGGCGAAACCGGCGGACACTACAGGCCCCTCAAGGATACTGATATCGAAGCGATAAGCGAAACCGTATTCAAAATCCTGGCAGAAGTTGGATTTACCCAGGCGACGCCACATTGCATCGAAACCTGTACCGAAATTGGTGCCACCTACGA
>CAZJEJ010000002.1:40995-43530 GCA_964544945.1 uncultured Gammaproteobacteria bacterium
ACCGCTGGCGCGGCGGTAATGATCGCCGATCCGGAAAATAACGAATACCGCGAGTCCATTGCGCAAGATCTGTACGACATGGCGCGCATCACAGATCTTTGCGAACACATCCACATGTTCCAGCGCACCTGCATACCACGCGATATTACCGATAGCCGTGCGATGGATATCAATACAGTCTATAACTCACTGCTCGGCACTACCAAGCACGTGGGCACGGGCTGGACCGAAGTTCACCATCTCGAAGATACCCTGAAAATGCTGCATATTATCGCAGGCGGCGAGGACAAATGGCGCGAACGGCCATTTGTCAGCCTTTCCTGCTGCCATGTGGTGCCGCCAATGAAATTTACCGAAGAAGCCCTCGGTTGCATGAAAGTCGCTGTCGAAGGCGGGATGCCGGTGTTGCTGGTGTCTGCCGGCCAATCGGGTGCTACCTCGCCTGCCTGTCTGGCCGGCGCGGTCGCACAGTCGTGGGCCGAGTGCCTGGGTGGTCTGGTGTATATCAACGCGATCAAACCGGGTGCACCCGCAATTCTTGGTACCTGGCCTTTTGTATCGGATCTACGGACCGGTGCGATGAGCGGCGGTTCTCCGGAGCAGGCAATTCTATCGTCGGCCTGCGCACAAATGGGCCACTTTTATGACTTGCCGACCGGCACCGCCTGCGGCATGAGCGATTCGAAATTTCCGGATTTTCAGGGTGGCGCCGAACGTGCCTACACCACCACCTGTGCAGCAATCTCGGGCGCCAATATAATCTACGAGGCGGCAGGCATGTACGCGAGTCTGCTCAGTGCCTGTCCCGAGTCGCTATTGCTCGATAACGATATCCTCGGTGCCGCAATGCGTATTACTCGCGGCATCGAAGTCAGCGAAGAAACCCTGAGTTTCGAAGTATTAAAAGAGGTATGTCTCGGCAACAAGGGACACTACCTCGGAACAGAGCAAACACTCAAAGTAATGCAAACCGAGTATATTTACCCTCAGTTTGGTGATCGTTCGAGTCCCAACGAGTGGGTCGAGCAAAACAAGCCGGTAATCCTGGATAAAGCAATCGCCAGGAAAAAAGAAATTTTAAGCACTTACCATCCAACTCATATCAGCGATGAGATCGATTTAAAAATACGTGAAGAGTTCCCCATATTTTTGCCACGGGAAGCCTACGGACGAAGCAGTTAATCTTGCATCACCCAGTGTATATCGTCACTATTAACAATAAACAGGTAACCCTATGAAAAGTCATGCAAGAGTAGTCATCATCGGCGGAGGCGTACTTGGCGTTAATCTGCTCTATCACCTCACCAGGGAAGGCTGGACCGACATCGCGCTGGTGGAGAAAGGCGAACTTACCAGCGGCTCCACCTGGCATGCGGCGGGCTTATGTTCAAATTTCATCGGTAACATGACCGTGGCTCAAATCCAGAATTATACGATCAAGCTGTATAACGAAATTTTACCGCAGGAAACCGGCGAGGCATCCACCTTTCACCAGACTGGAAGTATTCGCGTTGGTTACTCCAGGGTTGAAGAAGAATGGTTTCGTAACCTCGAAAGTCGTGCGAAAAACATTGGCTTCGAATTCAATATTATCGGCAAGGAAGAAGCAAGGGAGCGTAATCCTTTCATGAATTTCGACAAGGCCCGGGTAATCGTCAGCACGCCAAACGATGGTCACGTCGACCCAACTTCGGTGGTCATGCCGCTGGCAAAACTGGCGCGCGACAAGGGTGCGGAAATCTATCGTTTCACTCGTGTTTCCGATATCAATGCCCTGCCCTCAGGCGAATGGGAAGTGGTAACCGACAAGGGTACTATCATCGCCGAACACGTGGTCAATGCAGCCGGATGCTTTTCGCCCGAAGTCGGCGCCATGGTCGGAGCGAAAGTACCGTTAATCAATCTCGAACATCAATACCTGGTAACCGAGACTCATCCGGATATCGAGGCCCTGGGCTGGGAACTACCGGTGTGTCGCGACTCTTACAGCTCGGCTTATATTCGCCAGGAAGGACTCGGATTCCTGGTCGGCCCCTACGAAATGTGGGGTTCCAAACCCTGGGCGCTGAATGGCATGGACTGGGATTTCGACCGTGAACTGTTCGAACCCGATATCGATCGCCTGATGCCATTTTTACAGCGTTGCTTCGAGAAGACTTCCAGGTTTGAAGAAGTAGGGATAAAGACCGTCGTCAATGGTCCGATCACGCATACACCGGATGACAATATACTCGCTGGTCCACAGGCTGGGTTGCGTAACTTCTGGAACCTCTGTGGAGCGAGTATCGGTATCGCCCAGGGCGGTATCGGTAAGTTTATGGCGCAATGGATGGTGCACGGTCAAACCGAAATCAATATGGCACCACTTGACAGCCGTCGCTTTGGCGATTGGCCCGATAAGAAATACTGCATTATCAAGGCCATAGAATCCTATGAAGTGATGTACCAGGCTGCCGCACCCAACGACAACCGTCCACATGGTCGGCCAATGCGTACCAGCCCACTTTACGCGCGGTTACACGAAAAAGGCTGCAT
>CAZJEJ010000002.1:43630-51832 GCA_964544945.1 uncultured Gammaproteobacteria bacterium
GGCCAATGCGTACCAGCCCACTTTACGCGCGGTTACACGAAAAAGGCTGCATTCACGGCGTTGTTCAGGGGTACGAAAAAGCACTCTGGTTTAGCACCGACAAAATCCGGCGTGAAAGCCCTGCCTGGGCGCATAGCGAAGCGCACGAAGTGGTTGGCGAAGAGTGCCGTGCCGTACACGATGCGGCCGGTATCATCGATTTATCCGGCTCGGCCAAATACGAAGTAACGGGTAAGGACGCCATTGCCTTTCTCGATCGCCTGTCCTGTAACCGCTTGCCGGGTAAGGATGGTCGAATTGGTCTAAGCCTTTTCCACCTTCCAAACGGTGGCATCATGAGCGAAATGTCGATTACGCGCCTCGCCGCAGACCACTTTTACCTGGTCTCGGCGATCGGTTCAGAGCACAAAGATCTGTACTGGATGGAACTGAACGCCGATGATTTCGAGGTCGAGATTAGTAATGTGACCGACGAAATCAGCTCGGTATTGCTAACCGGTCCTCGCTCACGCGAAATATTGCAACAATTGACCGAGGAAGACCTGTCGAATGGTGCATTCCCCTGGTTGCACGCCAGAGAGATTAAGATCGACAGTGCTGCCGTAAGGGTTATACGGGTTTCCTACGCGGGTGAACTCGGTTACGAGTTGCACATGCCATCCTATCAATTATTATCGATTTACGATTCGATATGTCGCGTTGGCGAAGGCTATGGCTTAAGAAATTTCGGTGGCTATGCATTTAATTCGATGCGCATGGAAAAAATGTACCGCGCCTACGGCAACGAATTTACCGAAGAAATCAGCGGACTGGAGGCGGGTATGGATCGCTTCATCGATACCAGTCGCGATTTTATCGGTTGCGAAAACCTGAAGGAACGAGCAGCCGGAGATTTTACCATCCAACTCGCGTACCTGGTGTTCGACGACGATATCCCCTGCGAATGCTACGGCAACGAAGCGGTCTACCACAACGGTGAACTCGCGGGCCTGATCACCAGCGGCGCCTTTGGACACCGAATTGGCAAGAGCCTGGCCTTCGCTTATTTAAAACCGAAGCTGATAACACAGGGACTCGAAGTAACCATCAATACTTCGGTAGGCACTCGTGCAGCGCACATAGAGATGGAGGCCGCCTACGATCCGACGAACGAGAAATTACGCGGTTAAAAAAGCCGGGAGATATCGCGCAGGACACGCGCATAGATTACTAAACGCAATGCGGCAGATCGAACATAGCCTGTCCGGCTAGTACGCCCTAATTGAACACGTAGTTCAGATCGATTTTAATCACGGGTTCCAGGTAATAATCATCAAGATTCTGTCGGATTTGATCCGCTAAGCTTGATACGACACCATCCTGCCGTTCGAGTAGATCGCCGACTTCGCCATCAAGACCGACCGATACACTCGCTAACCGCAACAACTTGATACCGGCACTGGCCGAAAAACTAAGCTGCTGTTTACGATCTTCCAGGTAATAAGCTAAATTTAGGTAAGGGATGATATCGGCAAATTCGATTTGCGCATTGACCCCGAGCAATCCATCGATATCAATATCTGATACTCTAATCCGGACTGTCGATAATTGCGTTTCAACTTCTATTTCCATGCCACCAAACATCAAGCCAAGACCGACGCTGATAGTAGGAGTCAATGGTATGTTCTGCAAAAACCCGATCGATTTTGCTCGGCTATAGGCAGAATAGTTGTAGGTACCCTGTCGGCCTAAATCACGAGATTGGCTCTGGCTAAAGATCAGCAACAGGTCATCGTCCAGATTACTCTGTACAGATTTTGCCGCCACAACATCGAAAAACAACGAGGCGGCGATTAACAATATTACGCGCTTCATGTGACACCTCGCTACCACTGCAGGTAGTTGTTTTCTCTAATATTTTAGACATTAATCTGGATGCCTAATTCGTCTGAAACGGGTGAAATTAAATGGGAATTTCGAGGTCTAAATAGAGGGTGGTGCGGGTTTGCGATCGACATCTCTGTTTTGTCATTGAACAATTTCATATTCATCATGAATTGGCCTGAATTCCTTCGAACGCTCAGGTAGACTTATGGCTTTGTTTTTGCCTGCCGATCAAAATGCTTTCAGTTAACGGAAACCTAAGCCACTTTGTTAATCCAGCTGCAAATTTCCAGGGCCGGTATCCTCGACACCTGAATAAGATTGCTAGCCTGGAAAAGGCCCGCCGGGCCATCGACGCGATTTCTCAATGGCCCGGATATCACGTCACGCCGCTTCATTCACTTGATCACCTGGCCAGGGAAATCAAGGTCGCAAAGGTTTGGTATAAGGACGAGTCGCAACGGTTTCACCTGAAGAGCTTCAAGGCACTGGGTGGCGCTTATGCAGTTGCCCGTCAGTTACAGAAACACGTCACTGGGATCACCGGCAAGAAACCGAGTATCCAGGACCTACTCGATAAGAAATTCGAAGATATCGTGCCTCAGGTCGTGATCAGCTGCGCTACCGACGGCAACCATGGGCGCTCGGTTTCCTGGGGTTGCCAGATGTTCGGTTGTTCCTGTGTGATTTATATCCACCGCGATGTTTCGCAAGGACGTCAACAGTCGATAGAGGCTTTCGGTGCCGAGGTGATTCGCACTACCGGCAATTACGATGATTCGGTGAAACAGGCCGACGCCGATGCCAGGCAATTCGAGCGCACCATTGTTTCCGATACCAGTTACGAAGGGTATATGGATATCCCACGCGACGTGGCGCTCGGTTATACGGTGTTACTGGCTGAATCAATCGAACAGTTGAATGGAGAAATTCCTACCCATGTATTTATTCAGGGTGGTGTCGGGGGTCTAGCCTCGGTGGTATGCGCTTATTTCTGGGAGTTGTGGGGCGAGCAGCGACCCCGATTTATTGTGGTTGAACCGGAGAATGCCAATTGCCTTCAAAAAAGCGCCCGGCAGGGTTCGCCGGTAATAGTCGAAGGCGACCTTGATACCTTGATGGCGGGTCTTGCCTGCGGAGAAGTCTCTGCGCTAGCCTGGGAAATTCTGAGTATCGGCGCGCATGATTTTATGACTTTAAACGAGGTATCCGTACCCTTGACCATGCAGCTCCTGGCACGGGGGTTTAGCGGCGATCCGCAAATTGAAGCAGGCGAATCGGCCGTTGCCGGTCTGGCGGCACTGATTACCGCGCGCCATAGTCAGAAGGATTCGCAACGACTGGGACTGGACGAATCGAGTCGCGTTTATATTATTGGTACCGAGGGTGCAACCGACTCCGAGGTATATGAAAAATTGATCGGCTCTAATGGGTAGATACAGACGTCTGAGACCGGTATGACAGCAGGCATACCTCAGCGCGGTTTCGAACAATCGGAATTTGAAGCTCGTACCCAGCGCGCACAACGTATGATGCGCGATCTGAAAATTGATGCGATGTTGCTGACTACCGAACCGCAGGTCCGGTACTTTAGTGGATTTTTTACCCAGTTCTGGGTAAGCCCTACCCGCCCCTGGTTTTTGCTGGTACCGCTAGAAGCCAGGCCTATCGCGATAATCCCGACCATCGGTGTCGTCGGTATGCTCGATACATGGATCGACGATGTTCGTTCCTGGTTGTCTCCGCAACCAGGTGACGATGGCATTTCATTGTTGACTAGTACGATCGATGAATTACCAAAACGTTTTGGCCGTATCGGTGCCACGCTCGGCGCCGAAAGCCATTTACGCATGCCTGCCCAGGATTTTGCGCAACTCAAGACCAGGCTCGGAGCGACCGAGATAGTCGATTGCAGTCTGCTATTACTGAAGCTATGCAGTATCAAGTCGACGGCAGAGATCGCTAAAATCAAACACGTATGCGAACTCACCTCCGACAGCTTTAACGCCCTGCCGGAATTTGCCAGGATTGGCGATAGCGAAAGAGAAATCGTACAGGCGATGCGCATCGATTTACTCAAACGAGGAGCCGATAACACCCCTTTTATCGTTTCGGCTTCGGGACCAGACGGTTACGACAATATCATCATGGGGCCGAGCGACCGCCGCATGGAAACGGGTGATTTGCTGATTATCGACACCGGTACGCTATTCGATGGTTACTACTGCGATTTCGACCGAAACTTTGCCTTTGCCAGGGCTTCGGATAAGGCCAAAAAAGCTTACGAGACCGTATATAAAAGTACCGATGCGGGTTTTAGGGCAGCTCGACCTGGAGCCACTACCAGTGACCTGTGGCAGGCGATGTGGCCGATACTCGAAGCGGGTGGCGCAGAAGGCAATGAGATTGGTCGTATGGGCCACGGCCTCGGTATGCAGCTAACAGAGTGGCCTTCAAACACCGCCACCGACGATACTGTGCTAAAGCCCGGCATGGTGATGACTCTGGAACCAGGCATGAGCTACGATGGCGGTAAACAAATGGTGCATGAAGAGAATATTCTCATCACCGAATCCGGTGCTATCATGTTATCGAAACGCGCCGTGGCGGAATTGCCAATAATCCAGTAGGCACATGATTAGATCCGAAATCATCCAGCCAGATATCTCGTTAGATGTGATCGCTCCAGGTGGTCGCATCGGACTGATTGCGCTCGCCACCGATTTTAATTCAGAGCAGGATCTACGACGTATTTTCCCTGGTGATGTTGAAATATTTACCAACAGGGTACTGAACGCTAACCCGGTAACCCTGAAAAACCTGCGTAATATGGCGGGTGATATCAGCCGCGCGGCGGCCGGAATATTGCCAGGTATTCGACTCGACGCGATAATTTATGGCTGCACTTCCGGTACTGTTGCCAACGGTGTTAACAAGATAGAACAGTTAATCCATCAAAGCTGTCCGGGTGTGCCGGTCACTAACCCTGCCAGCGCGGCACTCGCAGCATTTAACCATTTCGGCGCACGACGCATTTCGATCCTGACGCCTTATACCCAGGAGGTAAACCTGGAAATGGCAAACTTCTTCAAAGCCCAGGGCACCGAGGTGATCAATATCACTGGTCTGGGTTTCGACAGTGATATTGAGATGACCGGCATTTCACCGCGAGACATTGGCGAAGCCGCCAAAAGGGCCTACGACCCAAACGCAGACCTGTTGTTTATTTCCTGCACCGCAATACGTGCGACCACCGTCATCGAGGATATCGAACAGGCCATTGGCAAACCCGTGGTCTCCAGCAACCAGGCACTGGTCTGGCACTGCCTGAAGTTGATCGGTTACCCGGGCTGTGTTCGCGGCTACGGCTCGTTATTCCAGGAGTACTGAATGGACCAACCTGCCCCCCAGGCTCGATTTACAACCACGGGATAACCTACGCTCATGATGAATATGGCCATTCGATTAAGCCAGCACCGGATATACTGGGTATTACTTCTGGTTCTTGGGATTACCCTGGAAGGCGTCGCACTGTACTATCAGTACATGCTCGACGAGTGGCCCTGCGTTTTGTGTATTCATATACGTATCTGGGTTCTGGGCTTCATTCTTGTCGCTATTTTGGGACTGTTTTTGGGCGCATATAGAACGATTAATCGAACGCTTCACCTGCTCAACAGCGCCATTATGATCGGGCTTGTCGAACGTAGCTGGCAGACACTGGCAGTGGAACGTGGTTGGGTATTCGGCGACTGCAATATGGATGCTGGCCTACCCCCCTGGTTTGCCCTGGACAGGTGGTTTCCCCTCGTGTTCGAAGTACAAACTACCTGCGGTTACACGCCGCTCATAGCGTTGAACTTCAGTATGGCCGAAATATTAATGGTCATGTCGGTAATGCTTTTGATTGTCAGTCTGGTGTTATTGACAGGCAGTTTTTTGTCTCCGAAATCGTCATATTTTTCACCTTAACCGGTCCAGGCACCGCTTCCATATCGTAGCAGGGTACAGCCTCGTATATTCTTTAACGTATCTAAAAATTCGTAAGCATTGACTTAAAATCCAGAGCGCTCTTAAAAATTTTTAGGTAGGTCAGTAAACAACTGCTAGTATTATTGGATTATCCCAACTTAAGAAGGATATCCTCAGTGGAATCAACACTCAAAAGAGCATTTTTAACCAACTTCCTGGGCCAATCTCCAAAATGGTACAAGCAGTTGATTTTGGTATTTCTGCTAGTCAACCCGGTAATATATTTTATCAGCCCATTCGTGGCCGGGTGGATTTTGGTCGTCGAGTTTATATTGACCCTGGCCATGGCACTCAAGTGTTATCCCTTACAACCGGGAGGATTACTTGCGCTCGAAGCAATCATAATCGGAATGGCATCGCCTGCCGCGGTATACCAGGAAACCATCGCCAATTTCGAGGTGATCCTGTTATTGATGTTCATGGTAGCGGGCATATATTTCATGCGCGATCTGCTATTGTTTACTTTCACGCGTATATTGCTATCGGTCAAGTCCAAGGCTCTACTATCATTTCTATTTTGCTTTACCGCTGCTTTTCTAAGTGCATTCCTCGACGCCCTGACAGTAACCGCAGTATTAATATCCGTAGGGGTCGGTTTTTATTCGGTTTACCACAAGGTCGCTTCGGGCAAGAAATCGCATGACAACCACGACCATAGCCACGACCAGGAAGTGCGTGAACATGCGCTTGAAGACCTGGATCGATTTCGTTCTTTTCTACGCAGCCTGATAATGCATGGTGCTGTCGGTACGGCTTTAGGCGGCGTGACCACACTGGTAGGCGAGCCGCAAAACTTGCTGATTGCCGAGCGTGCTGGATGGGATTTCATAGAATTTTTTCTTCGCATGGCACCGATCACGATGCCGGTACTGTTCTTTGGCCTGACCACCTGTGTATTACTGGAAAAGCTGAAATGGTTTGGTTATGGCGCGTCACTGCCCGAATCAGTCGCCACGGTACTGGCCGAATTTGACCGGGAGCAGGAGTCTGAGAGGAACAATGAAATCAACGCCGTACTCATCGTACAGGCTACTGTCGGTGTGATTTTAATATTATCACTGGCATTCCACGTGGCTTCGGTTGGTCTCGTTGGGCTAATGGTTATTGTTTTACTGACTTCGCTCAATGGAATTGTCGAGGAACATCGCATCGGGCATGCGTTCGAAGAAGCTTTACCATTCACCGCTTTACTAGTGGTATTTTTCGCCATCGTGGCGGTGATTCAGGAGCAAAGCCTGTTTACCCCGGTTATCACCGAAGTGCTTGCGATGAACAGAGAGATACAACCCCTGATGTTTTTCGTGGCTAATGGCGTATTATCGATGATTAGTGACAATGTATTCGTCGCGACGGTTTATATCAACGAAGTAGCCGGAGCCCTGGAACAGGGCGTGATAGACCGCGAACAGTTCGATATACTGGCTATTGCAATCAATACCGGCACCAACCTGCCGAGTGTGGCGACCCCTAACGGCCAGGCTGCTTTTCTATTCCTGCTAACCTCTGCACTGGCACCGCTGATCCGCCTTTCCTACGGCACGATGATGTGGATGGCACTACCCTACACCATCGTATTGAGCGGCGTAGGTATGATTTCTATATGGGTATATTTTTAGTAAAAATCAGCTTACCGGGTGACCAGACGTTCCTGGTTCAGCTCCAGCCACTGTAATGCGATGATGGTCGCAGAGGATTTTATCCTGCCGTTGCGCACCCACTGATAAGCCTCGTGGGCTTCGATCGCCTCGACGCGTATATCTTCGTTTTCTTCCGCCAGGCCATGTATACCGCCTACTCCAGAACTGTCGATGATCCCACAATAAAGCGTACACTGCTCGGTGGTACCACCCGGACTCACGTAATAGCGGCAAATACGATGCAGTCGGCTAATTTTACAGCCTGCTTCTTCCTCGCTCTCTCGCAAGGCTACCTGATCAAAACTTTCCCCCGCTTCGACCACGCCCGCCACACATTCGATTAGCCAGGGAGAATTTTCATCGTGTATTGCTCCGGCTCGAAATTGTTCGATTAATACAACCTTGCGCAGCACTGGGTCGTAGGGTAACAGGGCTACTACCGAGCCACGTTCGAAAATTTCGCGAGTAAAAGTCTCGCTATAGCCGCCAGCAAACAATTCGTGCGACAGGCTGTATTCGTCGAGACTAAAATACTTGTTGAATAAAACCTCGTGTTTTTTAAGATTCCATCTGTATTTCATATTTACAGGTATTTCCCCAGATGGTGTAGGGTCGAATTCATTCGACCGCCGACGTTTCGCTCACTAAACTACTATCCCAGGTTCTCTAT
>CAZJEJ010000003.1:0-1843 GCA_964544945.1 uncultured Gammaproteobacteria bacterium
TTATATAGAGTGCCAGCCTGATGCGGCATAGTCCAACAGACATTTATCCGCCATGCCGAGCACGGCAGATAAATGCCTAGATGTTATACCTCCGGTAAAAATCGGTAACGAGTATTGGGGAACTATGTAAAATAGAACCAACTATAATTTCAAACGTACGGTGAAAAACTATGTCGGTTGCAAAAGATCATATAAAACAATTAATTAATTCGCTCCCCGAAGATTCCTCTTATGATGAAATTCTGCGAGAGGTAGCTTTTGCCCGGATGGTAGAGAATGGGCTTTCCGATTCACGGGAAAACAGGATTATTTCGAATAAAGATATGGAGCATCGAATAAAGTCATGGCGGAAATAAGATGGACCTATGAAGCTGAAATCTGGTTAAAGGATATTTACGATTACATTGCTCTTGATAATCCGCACGCCGCAGAGCAAGTTGTAGAGGGAATTTATGATAAGGCGCAAATCTTAAAAGAACATCCTGAAATAGGTCACAAATATGAAACACCCGAAAAGGAAGACGTGCGTATCCTACTGTATGGGCATTATCGTATTACCTATGCCTTGGTAAATGACTGGATTGATATTTTAGGTGTGTTTCATGGAGCGCTTGATATTGATAAGTATCTATAAAGGGTATACAAGGCAGTCAAATTGACCTCGTTTTACTCGGCAATTTACTGTAGGCGTTATGCACTTTAAACTGCAACATTTAAGAAGGAGAGTGATTATGAATAAACAGATACCACAGCGCCTCGGAATTCTCGTTGCGTATCTGTTGTTCATGATCACCTACATCCCAGTAGGTTTAGCAGCCAACGAATTGGAGATCGAGGGCGCTCGAAAACTGGTTGAGCAAATCGAGACTGGCGAGGTATATAGCTTTTCGCCAGAACAGCTCACACATGAAATTGACCAGGCTAAACAAGCGCTCGATGCTCGTCTTGAGTTACGCCAGGACGATATTGAAGCACTTATACTCTCCGTACGCCTGAGTATATTTGAGGAGGTTGCGATACCATCCGTCCTTTCAAAAGGCAACCCACCTCCCGAATCAAAATCACTATTCAGCTCTCAACACTCCAGTCTGGATCGGGTACTAAAGCTACAGCCTGACAACGCGGAAGTGAATTACTGGAAAGCACGGTTATACGGGATTCAGCCACCCACTATTGGCGAAGGCGGCAGACTGCTAAAAAGGCCCATTGATCTCGACAAGGCCATATATTTTGCCAGGAAGGCGGTGCAACTCGACCCGAAAAATGTTGGATACCGTGAAGCACTTGCGCTCTACCTGGTAGACGGTCAGTACCGCAAAGAAGCACTTGAAGTGATGAGTGCTACGGTGACAGAAGATAATCCTGTCAATATTCTGTTAAACGATCTCGATGCATTCCCATTGCCTGAAGGGACAACTTTCTTAAAGGAAGATAGCCAGAGCTTTGGCGTTATGCAAATGTTGCGCAGAAGAATTACGAACCTGCCGCAGCTTCGGGTGCGGGTATTTATTGTGCCAATGGGTTCATCCGCTATCGAGGCGTTTTATCGGCGACAGTGGCCTAAATTCAAGCTCTTAAGTCAGGATTCGGCTGGCCCCTTTGCACAGTATTTGAAATTCGAAGTCAGTGGTGTTAGTCCAGCCGCCAGTATGTCGGAGTTAGCAAAATGGGTCGGTAAGACCGATGGAATTCTTCTGACCATGAGCGAAGTACGTAACGCGACCGAGGCGCAACGCGAAGAGTCTCCCGCTGGGCATCGTCTGCCTCCTGCGCTCGGTGAGGTTTTCAGTTACATGTTCTATGTCAATTATCGCCGTATCGATTAAATGTTGGCATATCCGAT
>CAZJEJ010000003.1:1943-10861 GCA_964544945.1 uncultured Gammaproteobacteria bacterium
TCCGATTCAGCTGGGCACGGATCTCAAGCAGGTTCTGTGCGCGTCGTTATTTGCGATAAATATCGGCTGTTCTCTAAAAACCAAAAATTAATCAGCCGGCCCCAGCAACTGCAGATCAAGCAATTCACACAGGATGTGAATCACCAGGATATGGACTTCCTGAATTCGGGCGGTGACGTTGGACGGAACTCGTATCTCGATTGAATTTTCGTCGAGCATCTGGCCGATGATGCCGCCGTCTTTCCCGGTCAGGGCGATGACCAGGATTTCATTTTCGTACGCCGCCCTGATCGCCTCCACAACATTCGGTGATTGACCGCTGGTGCTGATTGCCAGCAGCAGGTCTCCGGGAAGACCAAGCGCGGCTATTTGCTTGGAGAAAATCTGTCGATAGTCATAATCATTGGCGATTGAAGTCAGGGTCGAGCTGTCGGTGGTCAGCGCTATGGCCGGGAGTCCTGGCCGGTCGCGTTCATAGCGGTTTAATAGCTCGGAGGAAAAATGCTGGGCATCGCTCGCCGAACCACCATTGCCACAGGCGAGGATCTTATGCCCACTGATTAACGCCTGATTGAGCATAGCGGAGGCCAGTTCAATCGACTCGGCAAGCACGTCAACCGATTGTTGTTTGGTTTCGATACTTGCCTTAAAGGCACTTTGAATGCGTTTGTCGATATCGTTCATTAGTTATTCCGCATAAAACGCGTTTCGAATCCAGTCAACACTGCTACTCCCGGGAAAATGCTGTTGTATGATCAGGGCGTCGAATCGCATCGCGCGATGCGCCATAGATTTATGTTCGGCCATGAAGAATAGCGCAGTTTTCACAATTTTTCGCTGTTTTTGCCGGGGGATTGCCGAAATTGCGCCACCATAGCCCTGGCTTTTTCGATATTTTACCTCGATGAAACATACGGACTCCTGATCCGACATGATCAAGTCGATTTCGCCAAAGCGGCACCGGTAGTTTTCCGATACGAGTTTTAAGCCGCGCCGCACCAAATAGTCACGTGCCAGTGATTCGTAGTGCAATCCTTTGCGCCTGTTCCAGTTCATGTCATGGGAATTGTTACTGTAGTTCTATCACTGAATTAACCGCATCGAGCGGTCTCTGTAAAAGCCGGGCTATGCCTTTATCATAAGTGGCCATCAATAATGCACGCTTGACATGGCCATATTCATCGACCGTTAAACGTCCCGTATTGAGGAGTTCGGATTCACCCGGACGGATCATCAGCCGGCGTAACGACGGTATCATTCGATAGGCGTCGATTCCAAGTGCAAACAGGCGGCTGAAGCGTTTGCTGGAATCGGGCCATAATTTGCTTACCTGCTGAAAATCCTGGTTTTGTGCGTTGTCGAGCATCCATGGGATATCGACAAACAAGATCCCGTCTAAATCCCGATCACTGTCTGAATTCCCGCTACTGGATGAGATATGTGAGGTTGCATAAACAGGCAGTGTTTGCGCTCGGTAAAATTCCAATTGCGGCTTGATTAAACGCGCCTGGCGTGAATTAGCCGCGATAAATATCATGTCGACATCCTGGCGTCGCCTGGGTTCAAAGCTTGTCTTTCGCTCGATGGTCTGCTGGATCATCTTTCGACGCTGTTCGCTACTGTTCAGGTTCAGCAATTTCTTGATCGCGGCCGAATAATCATTCTTCTTTGACGGGTAAACCCCCGTCCCCACGATTCGCCCACCCAGCATTTCAAATCGTTCGGAGAAAGCTCGCTGCAAACGAGCACCCCAGTCGGTATCGGGTACCAGGGTGATCGCTTGATTCCTGCCCTCGGCGAGTGCGAAATCCGCAATCTGTTCTGCCTCGTCTTCTGGCTTTAAGCCAAACTGGTACAGGTTCAATTTGGCTTCCGTGGTCTCTTCTGCATAGTTAAGAGTCAGGGTAGGGACCTCGGTTTTTTCCTGGTTTTGCAAAAAACCGATCAAATCTTTGCTTATCGGACCGACGATAAAGTCAGCGCCATCCTGAATTGCTTTTTGGTATTGGATATTAAACTCGGCTACATCGGTACTGGCGTTAATTACTTCAAGATCAGGCGCCGATTCCTTATCCTGATAATAGGCATACATAAATCCTTTTTGTATCGCCTGGGACACTTTTTCGAGGCGTCCAGAAAATGGCAACATCAGCGCTATTCGGCGTGGTTTGATATAAATGCGCTTACTATCTTCGAGCAGGTTGATCGCGAAATATTTGCCCGCGGCGTGATCACCGTATAGCTGGTACCATTGGCTGATCCAGGGTTCGATCTTTGCTGGCAGCATGTTGGATCGACGAGCGATCAGGTTTAATTCGAGCCAGCCACGCATATCCGAGGTAAGGCGATCTGATAACGCTTTTATTATCGCGCGCTCGCTGAGCCGATTGAGTGCGCTCCATATAAACTGGTGGTTGTTTTCAATTTCCTTATCGGTTTTGAGAAACTGACCAATCTGGATACGCAACTGTATGCTCTCCATGGGTTTTCCGATCGCCAGAACTCCAGTGGCCCTAATTTCGAGCGCAAGTACCTTGAAGCGATAGTCACTTATAGTTTCGATATCGGGCAGGTTGGCCAGGCTCTGGTATATTTTACCAATACCGAAATAACTACCGGCAAGAATGATTGCCTTTTTGTCCTGATCCTGTGTCAGGATGTCGGAATCCTGCAAAGATTTAAAATAAACTTCGACGTAGCGATGGCGTTCGGCTTTGTAAAGCATCAGCCCAGCGGTGATGAAATAAGCCGATCTTTCTGGCTGGGTAAATTTTTCGGCCAGTTCCTGGTAGGCCAGGGCAGCCTGCATCCATTTTTCGTCTGTTTCCAGTGAAAAGGCTCGTAGAATTTCCTCTTCGGTCTCAGTGAGCAGAGCAGCATCATCGATATCGGCAAGGCCGGTTTCAGGTACCTTAGCCGTAGTCGTTTTGGGTACCGACTGGCAGGCACCTAACAAGACAGACAGTACCACTATCAGCCATATTTTCGGATAGAGTGTTTTCATCGGTTGGTAGTTGTTTAGGTGCTAGAAAAAGTTACTGTCGCCATTGAGTTTATCAGGCAATGAATTGGGTCATCAATATCGATTTCATTGTACACTCTTTTGCATGAGTGGCGTACTGTATATTGTGGCAACCCCTATCGGGAATCTCGACGATATCGGCCTGCGCGCGCTCGACACGCTCAAAAATGTAGACTTGATTGCTGCGGAAGACACACGCCACAGCGCGCGCTTGCTCAATCACTTCGGTATTCGCAAAGAACTCGTCTCGCTACACGAACATAACGAAAAGAGGCGCATTGAAAAGGTGATCGAAAGGCTGGTGGCGGGCGTGGATATTGCTTTGATATCAGACGCCGGAACCCCGTTAATCTCTGACCCTGGTTATGCCCTGGTGAAAGCGGTTAATGAAGCGGGTCTCAAGGTGACCCCCATCCCTGGCCCCTGCAGCATCATCGCGGCATTAAGCGGGGCGGGCGTTCCTACCGATCAGTTTAGTTTCTATGGATTTTTGTCACACAAAAACAAGGAACGCATCGACAGGTTACAGGCTATAAAAAAGCAAAATGGAACCCTGGTCTTGTTCGAATCGAGCCATCGGATATTACGCTTACTCGAACAATTAGCAGAAATTTTCCCCGATCGCCACATCGTTGTCGCCAAGGAATTGACCAAGGTGTACGAAAAATTTATGCGGGGTAGAGCAGAAGAACTACTTGCGATGTTTGCGGCAGACGCCTCGCTGGTCAGGGGGGAATTCGTTGTTTTGATCGATAACCCGATCGACCAGAAGGTGAAACAGGTGAGCCAGGACGACATCGAGTTACTCAGGCTTTTAATGACCGAAATACCGCTTAAAAAGGCCGTACAACTAGCCAGCAAAATCAGTGGAAATAAAAAGAATGCGTTGTATCAGCTTGCCTTAGAACTAGATTAGCTCTATCCCCCCTTGATCGGCGGCAATAGTACGATTTCGTCGTTTTCATGAATTTTCATTGACGCGTAATCCTGCGAGTTGATCTTTTCGTCGTTAACGATTACCAGGTAAGGCTTACGTTCCGGGATCGGTAACTGGCCGAGTAGATCGCCGAGAAGCTGGCCTGAAGTGATACCCATCTGACAGCGATTAAAACCACTGCCAGGGGGTAGAAACTCACGCAATGCACCGAATAATTTGACCGTGACTTGCATCGTGCGAACCGATTATTCGAATTAGTCGAGATCCAGACGTTGCCTGGTTTCCGCGCTCGGGTTTCCATCGTCGTCCCAGCCGCGCAACTGATAGTACTCGGGCAGCATTTCATCGAGTCGACATACCATGCCTTTGGCCGAACCAGAGGGTGCCGGCTCTTCGAGGATACGTTTGGGCAGTGTGTCGTCCTTACGGCCAAGCCCCGCTTGCTGGTTAAACATTCGCTCCATATTCCAGATTCGCTCGCCGGTTTCCATCATCCGCTTCGTATCCCACCCGCCTCCGCAGGCCGCATCGACGAGTTGTCGATAATCGTCCAGGCTCCAGCCGCAACCGGCTGGAAACGAACACAGGCCAGTGGAATCGATAAACGCGACTTCATCTTGCGTGACCTTGACCACTTCTGCCTTGCCGGCGATATCAGTGGTATTAAAATCGTGCCCGTAAGGATCTGCGCGTAAATGGCAGGCGCCGCGATTGCTGGTGGCATAGGCCAGCCCCATACCCTGCATGCTGCGACCGTCGTAAGCTGCAAATTCCTGGCCCTTGACCGACATGGATAAATCGGGGTGACCGTATTTTTCGGTGAGCCTCCTGGAGCCGAGGCCGATATCTTTACCGAAGCCTTCGCCGCGAGCGGTTAGTTCGGTGATGGTGCACAGGGCTTCGGCAGAGCCAAACTCCAGCTTGATGCCGCCGGTTTCCTTTTCGCTAATCGCACCGATATCGAATAATTCCATCGCAGCAGCGATAGTGCTACCAAGCGAAATCGGGTCCATGCCGTATTCGTTGCATAAAAATCCTGCATAGGTTGCGGCATCGATATCGTCCACACCTACCGCGGAACCCAGTGCATAAGCCATTTCATATTCGAGACCCCCCGAAGCACCGTGGTATTCGGGTTTATCTTTCACCGAGAAATGCGTCGGATCGATTTTACAAATACGCCCACAGCCGATGGTGCAGCCAAAACAGGCGGCATTGGTAACCAGGTTGGTATGGCCATTAGCATTAGGTGTATGCATCGCCTCAGGATTCAGTTTTTCCACTCCCTCAAATTGAATAGCCCGGTTATTACGCGTGGGCAGGCTGCCAAAGTGGTTGGTCACATCTATCATCGCCAAAGTGCCATCGGCACTCATCTCGTCACGGTCGGTCAGGCGCGCATTGACATCTTTGACGATCTTGAAAAATGCAGCTGGGTCGGTGTTCCTGACGCCCTTGCTGCCGCGTACCGCGATCGTTTTGATTTTCTTGGCACCCATTACCGCACCGACGCCAGAGCGTCCAGCCGCGCGGTGTAAGTCGTTTACCACGCAGGCATAGTGGCAAAGATTTTCGCCGGCCTGGCCTATCGAGGCGAAACGCATCAATGGATCATCATACTTTTGTTTTAGTAACGCTTCGGTTTGCCACACTGTTTTACCCCAGACTTCGTCTGCATCGCATAGTTCGACATGGTCATTTTCGATATGAAGATAAACCGGCTTGTCCGAAGCTCCTTCAATAATCAGCATATCGTAACCGGCGAACTTGAGTTCGGCGCCAAACCTACCCCCTGAATTTGAACAGGCAATCGCACCGGTGAGTGCGCCCTTGGTGATCACCGAAAAACGACCACTGGTCGAAGCCATCGTGCCGGTGAGTGGGCCGGTGGCAAAAATCAGCTTGTTTTCGGCCGAGAGTGGGTCGGCTCCCGGATCCATTTCTTCCAGCAAATACTTGCTACCCAACCCGCGTTGTCCGAGGTATTGATTCGCCCATGCCATGTTCAAAGGTTCGATTGTGCATTCCCCTTTACTCAGGTTTACACGCAATATTTGTTGTTGCCAGCTCATAGACAGTGCCCTCGATAATCGGATTAGTATTGATTCCGGCGATTGTATAGCCGCGGAGGGATTTTTAACAAATTATTGTTGCGGGTTTTTCACTTTATTGCATTTAGTAAGGTTAGATTCCAACCCAGAACGAACGGGTAATAACTTATATAGTGTCGATTTCATTCCACCTGCTGCATTTCTGTCATCTGCCAGCCGGGTGCAATCGCAGGCCGGGCTGGACTGACTGGCCAGGTATAGGTAACCTTCTGTATATACGTTTACTCAACGCCAAAACCCAAAAAAAATGATTAGGGTAATAATTGACCGGTATATCGCAGAAGGACTCGAAGCACCTTACGAAAAAGCCGTCGAGGGATTATTAAATGCCATGACCGCGGCGCCAGGATATATTTCTGGCGAGTCGTTGGTTGAGCCCAGCAAGCCGAACCACTACGTCGTGATTGCCAGGTGGACCACCGAAAGCGCCTGGAATGGTTGGTTTCACTCGAAGGAGCGTAAAAAAATGTTATCGACGATAACCCCTTTTTTACAAACCGATGATAAATTCACCGTATTGAAGCAACTGGCGTACCACAGGAATCCATAATACCGAGGTCTAGATTAACGGGCATGGACAGGGTATATGGAACTGCTGACTGGTCATGACCTGATCAGATATATTACAGGATTCGTGTGAATATTATTAGACTTCGGAATATTTTTTCGGTTATCATTTCTCGTAAGTCAGCCGGATAATCGCTGGCCCGCATATTGAAAAATATCGGGCTGGAGGAAAGTCCGGGCTCCACAGGACAGAGTGCCAGATAACGTCTGGGAGGCGTGAGCCTACGGCCAGTGCAACAGAGAGTAGACCGCCAGTTTCGGCTGGTAAGGGTGAAAGGGTGCGGTAAGAGCGCACCGCGCTTCTGGTAACAGAAGTGGCACGGTAAACCCCACTCGGAGCAAGACCAAATAGGAAAACTATGACGTGGTCCGCGTCGTTTTCGGGTTGGTCGCTTGAGGCTGAGAGGTGACTTTCAGTCCAGATGAATGATTATCCTCGACAGAACCCGGCTTACAGGCTGACTTGCTCATTCGATTCAAATAAAAACAGGTCCTTCCCCTGGTTGTAGGGTCGAATTTATTCGACCAGTTCTTTTTTGTTGGCGTAGGGAGTGAAGCGCTGTGCATAGTGCGCCCTGGGACAGGGTGACCTCTTTGCCTCGAATAATTATTGGCTAATTTATTGGCCGAATGAATTCGACCCTTGTGTCTACCTATTCTATTTAAGAAAGAGTAAAAAACGTTCTAAAAAACCACATTTCTTAATGTTTTACATTAAGTGACACGCCTAAACCATCGTTTTCTTTGGATATTTGACTAAATATGTGACTTTTTTACGCTAAGTTATTGACATTATTGGGAAAAAACCCTGATTCAAAAGCCTGAAAGTACTTGACTTTTAGCCCAAAAAGACAATATTGTGTCTTCAGGTGGGTTAAAGTGTAATAAAGTGTCACGAATCTGGGTTAGGACGTGCAAAAATTTCGAGGAGTTTCTAATTTATCACTGGATGCGAAAGGCAGGATAGTACTGCCAGCCCGCTACCGTGAACGTCTGCTTGAAATCTGCGGTAGTCAACTGGTTATCACCATCGACACCGAAGAACCCTGCCTGCTTATTTACCCACTCAATGAATGGGAAACCATCGAAGAGAAAATCGAATCCTTACCCAGTTTTAACTCGGTAACCCGACGCATTCAGCGTCTCCTTATCGGTCACGCGACGGATGTGGAGGTCGATGGCAATGGTCGGATGTTGTTGTCTAACCCGTTGCGTGAATATGCCCGGCTCGGCAAGAAGGTGGTACTGATAGGGCAGGGCAAGAAATTTGAATTGTGGGATGAGGCGATATGGAGTCAGCGTATCGAGGAATGGCTGGTCAGCAAAACCGACGATGAAATGCCCGAAGCCCTTTCAGAGCTGACCCTGTGAGCAAAATGGACTTCAGTCATGCACCCGTAATGCGCGACGAAGTCATGCAGCACATGAAAGTTCGACCCGATGGAATTTATGTCGATGGTACTTATGGGCGGGGTGGACACGCGCAATCGATACTCAGTTGCCTGGATGATAAAGGCCGCCTGATCGTGATGGACAAGGACCCAGATGCGATCAAAGCGGCACAAGATACCATCGGTAAAGATAGTCGGGTTACCATTTTGCACGACGACTACGCGAATTTGAGCGAAAGACTGATAGCGATGGAAATGACGCAGTGCATCGACGGTGTGCTGCTCGACCTGGGTGTTTCTTCACCACAGCTGGACGATGCGTCTCGTGGTTTCAGTTTCCAGAAAAATGGCCAGCTCGATATGCGCATGGACCCTGGTCAGGGTGAGTCGGCTGCCCTATGGCTGGCGCGAGCCGACGAAAAGGAAATATCGTATGTGCTCTGGGAATATGGCGAAGAACGTCATGCGCGGCGTATCGCACGAAAGATAGTCGAAGCTCGGCAGGAACAGGCAATCGAAGATACGGCTAGTTTGTCTGATTTGATCAGTCGGTGTGTACCACAGGGCAAGCATCACAAGCATCCTGCCACGCGCAGCTTTCAGGCGATTCGCATTCATATTAATCAGGAGTTGGTGCAAATCACCCATTTCCTGGATTCCATTTTTGACGTATTGAAAATCGGTGGTCGCCTGTTGGTGATCAGCTTTCACTCACTGGAAGATCGTCTGGTGAAACGATTTTTCAAGCGTCACAGCAATAAGCCTAGAATTCCCCGGGGCATGCCAGTGCGCGATGCCGATTTGATCGCATCTATTCGCCTCAAGGTAATTGGTAAAATGATCAAGGCAGGGATCAGGGAGCTGGAGTTAAACCCGAGAGCCAGAAGTGC
>CAZJEJ010000003.1:10961-50678 GCA_964544945.1 uncultured Gammaproteobacteria bacterium
AAGTTGCGAGAGGGTAATAATCAGGCCAGGTTTTACGCACTACGACACTATTTTGTAATCACTGTGTTGCTAACCCTGATGGTTGGCCTGGTGACACGCGCGCTATATCTTCAGATCGTAGAAAAAGACTTTTTATCGAGTCAGGGGATTCAGCGGCAAATTCGCATGATAGAAACCCCTGCTTATCGGGGTACGATCATGGATCGATTCGGAACACCCCTGGCGATTAGTACGCCAGTCGATTCGGTTTGGGTCAATCCAGGTGAAATACTGCAAAATTTACCGGCATTAAAGCAGGTGGTTAAAAAGCTTGAACTTGACTACCCGGAGACCGTTGCATTGCTTAAGCAAAAGGCCGACCGGGAATTTGTATATCTGAAGCGCCAGCTTGAGCCCGAGTTGGCGAGACAGGTGGCAGATGGCGTCGATGGTGTTTACCTGCAACGCGAATATCATCGCTACTACCCGGCAGGAGAAGTGGTGTCGCACCTGGTTGGATTTACCGATATCGACGATCGTGGGCAGGAAGGTCTGGAGCTGGTATACGAAGACTGGCTAAAAGCGCGGCCTGGAAAGCGCCGGGTGATTCGTAACCGTAAAGGTGCGGTAGTAGAAGAAATTGCTCAGGTTAAACGCGCCCAGTCTGGTAACGACCTGACTTCCAGTATCGACATGCGCCTACAATATATTGCTTATCGAAGTCTCGCGCGCGCGATTAAATATCATGCAGCCAAGGCCGGTAGTGCGGTATTACTCGACGTGCGAACGGGTGAAATCCTGGCGATGGTAAACCAGCCGTCCTACAACCCGAATCAACGCAAAAAACAAAGTGCAGACCAGCGCCGTAACCGGGCTTTGACGGATGTGTTTGAACCGGGTTCGGCAATCAAACCCTTTACGATTGCAGCGGCTATCGACCAGGGTTTGTACGATCGGCAAAGCAAAATTAATACTGGACCAGGCTGGTTCATGGTGAAAGGGCATCCGATCAAGGACATCAGGAATTACGGTGAACTCGACCTGGCCGGCATATTGCGAAAATCGAGCAATGTCGGTGCATCGCGTATCGCGCTATCGATGGAGGCCAGGGACCTATGGCAATCCTTTACGGATTATGGTTTTGGCGAACCCGTGGGTGTTTCGTTTCCTGCCGAATCTGCCGGCTACTTCAGGCACTACGTGGACTGGCAAGCGTTAGATCAAGCAACCATGGGGTTCGGGTACGGGTTATCCGTGTCCATTACGCAACTGGCAAGGGGCTACGCGGTGATTGCCAACGGTGGTCGGCAAATCGATCTCAGTCTGATAAAAAAAGAACCACAGGAAGAGCAGGAAAATCAAATAGCACGTCATGTAATGAAACCGTCCACTTCGGCATTCTTGATAGAAATGATGGAACAGGTTGTCGGGCCCGGTGGTACCGCCAAACAGGCAGCGGTACCAGGCTATCGTATCGCAGGGAAGACCGGTACAGCCAAAAAGAGCGTCGACGGTGGCTATGAGGAAGACGACTATATAGCTGTTTTTGCCGGAATCGCTCCCGCCAGCAACCCCAGGCTAGTGATGGCGGTGATGATCGACGAACCTACTCAAAACGGATATTACGGTGGCAAGGTGGCAGCGCCCGTATTTCAGGAGGTAATGGAGAACGCTCTGCGAATTCTGGATATAGCGCCCGATGACTTACCCGCTTTGCAGGCTGGTGCAATTGACAGGGAGAAGGGGGCGTGATGACCGAAAAAGTTTATCGCTCAGTTAAATCGCTGGTCGAGCTGTTGCGAGATTTTGTCCCGAGTGAAACCATACCCGAAGTCGAGATCGTAGATATTGTCAGCAATAGCAGGGTAGCACGCAAAGGTTCATTGTTTATCGCCCTGCAGGGTATCGGTTCCCACGGTATCGATTATTCTATCGATGCGGTCAAAGCCGGAGCGGTAGCCGTGCTGTACGAGGCGCGGGATGAGTATTGCGAGCGACGTATTCCACTTTTGAGTAAGCAGGTTCAAACCCACTGGATACCATTGGACCGGTTAAACCAGGTTAATGGAGAGATCGTCAGTCGCTTTTACAACGAGCCAGGTAAAAAACTAAAGATAATCGGTATTACCGGTACCGATGGAAAATCCAGTGTCACACATTTACTCACGCAGGCTCTGGGGCGAATCGGAAAGGTCGCTGCCAGTATCGGTACGCTCGGTTACGGCGTAGGCAACCAGCTAGAGTCCACTGCATTGACCACGCCCGATGCGGTAACGCTACAGACCTGGTTGCACGAATTCCATCAGCAAGTATGCGAATACGTTGTCATGGAAGTATCCTCCCATGCGCTCGACCAATATCGTGTCAACGGTTGCAACTTTGATATCGCGGTACTCACCAATTTGGGTCGCGATCACCTTGATTACCACGGAGATCAGGCGCAATATGCCGAAACCAAGTCGAGGCTATTTCGTGAGTTTGATCTATCGGCCAGGGTGTTGAATGTCGACGACGCACTAGGCCGCTCCCTGAGTCAGGAATTCGAAACAGAGGGACCAGTGCGTTATTCGGCCTCGCTAACGGCCGCGCCTGCCGATGTTGAAGTCAGGTTGTTGAGTAGCGAAGTGGTCGATCAGGGACTCGATATGCTGGTAGCGACGCCGTACGGAGACATTCAGGCGAGCACTTCGTTGATGGGGCGATTCAATATAGAGAATACGCTCGCCTGCATTTCGACTCTGATCGCGCTCGGCCTGGATTGTAAACAGATTCAGGAGGCGGTTACCGGCCTGCAACCTATACCTGGGCGTATGGAAAAGTTTACCGGCCATGGCGGTCTGGCGACGGCGGTAGTAGATTTTGCGCATACCGAACAGGCTTTACGGGCCTGCTTAACCACGAGTCGTGAATATACCGGAGGACAGCTATGGTGCATATTTGGTTGTGGCGGTGACCGCGACCAGGGCAAGCGGCAGGGAATGGGCAGTGCGGTCGAGCAGCTTGCCGACCGGGTTATTATTACCGACGACAACCCACGCACCGAAGATCCGGAGAAAATAGTCGAAGACATTCTCAAAGGTTTTCGCCAGCCTGAAAATGCCCGTGTGGTACACAATCGGCAGGCAGCCATCGAGTATGCACTGTCCGACGCCAATGCAGAAGACCTGGTTGTAATTGCCGGTAAGGGGCACGAGCAGGAACAGATTATCGGGCGAGAGCGTATTCCGTTCAGCGACCGACACGTGGTGCAACGCTTTATGCAGGCGGCGACATGATCGAAATGACCCTGCAGGACTTAAGTCAACTGGTCGCCGATACTAGCGATACATTTCCAGACAAGTCGTTTCACGGCGTGGCTATCGATAGCCGTAAGGATTGCTCCGGCCGGCTGTTTGTAGCTATTCGTGGTGATCGGCTTGACGGGCATGACTATGTGGAAAGTGCTTATCGCGATGGTGCGGTAGCTGCTTTGGTAGAAATCGAAACCGCATGTGAAATCCCCCAAATACGTGTCGTCGATTGTCGGCTGGCGATGGCACAACTGGCTAATCACTGGCGCCGTACTTGCCGGGCTACCGTGATCGCGCTCACTGGCAGTAATGGTAAAACCACGGTCAGGGAAATGCTCCGCCAGGTACTGAGCAAACAGGCCCCCACGCTTGCGAGCCAGGCTAATTTTAATAACGATATCGGCCTGCCCCTGACCCTGTTTGATTTGTCCGTGGATGATCGCTATGCGATTGTCGAACTAGGGGCCAATCACCCCCAGGAGATAGCCAGCCTGGCGAAGATAGCTGAACCGGATATTGTTTACGTTAACAATGTAGCGGCAGCGCATTTGGCCGGATTCGGATCACTGCAGGGCGTAATTGAGGCGAAGGGCGAATTGTACGCGTATTGTCAACCGCATCATCGTGCCGTATTTAACCTGGACGAATCGGCGCACCAGTACTGGGATTCGCTTTGCGCCGCCAGGCATAAAATAAGCTGCGCGCTGGACTGCGATGCAGACGTTCGAGCCAATTGGAGCGCTGTGCAGGAAGGTCTATCGCTCGAAGCCATTTATGGCGATCAGAAGCATACATCACGGCTCAGGGTGTTTGGCGAGCATAACGCTCGAAACGCGTTGGCAGCGATTACGGTGGCAATCATGGCCGGGGTCGACTTTCAGGAAGCAATGAAAAACCTGTCCGACTTTTCCGGCGTTAAGGGCCGGTTGCAAATGTTGCAGGGTCCACACCACAGTCGGGTTATCGACGACACTTACAATGCTAATCCTGACTCGCTGGAAGTTGGCGTCAAGGTACTGTGCGCGCTAAAAGGTAGCGCCTGGCTGGCGCTTGGAGACATGGCCGAGTTGGGCGATGAGAGTGAAGCGTTGCACAGGCAAGCCGGGCAGACGGCCAGACGGTTCGGGGTAGAAAAATTATTTGGAATAGGACCGATGAGCTGCGTCGCAAGCCAGGAGTTCGGCGATGCAGGCTACTGCTTCGAGCAGATCGGTGAAATGGCCGATAGTATCCTTGGGCAGATCCATCAGGACGTCAATCTACTGGTCAAGGGGTCGCGTAGTGCCGCGATGGAAAAACTCATCGAGACTCTTGTCAATCACGATAGGGGTAGGGGCGCCAGGCATGCTATATAAGCTGTCCGAATATCTGACCCAGTTCCATAGCGGATTTAACGTATTCCAGTACCTGACAATGCGTTCGATACTCGGTGTGCTCACCGCGCTACTGATATCGCTCATCGTCGGTCCTCGTCTGATCCGATACCTGGATAGTTACAATATTGGGCAGCGTGTACGTGATGATGGACCCGAAAGTCATTTCACCAAAGCGGGCACTCCAACCATGGGCGGGGCGCTGATACTGGTCGCTATTGTGGTTAGCACCCTCCTGTGGAGCGATTTATCGTCCCGATATGTCTGGGTGGTTCTATTTGTAACGGTTGGATTTGGCGTCATCGGCTGGATCGACGACCATAAGAAAATCGTTTACGGCAATTCCAGGGGATTGTCAGCCAGATACAAGTATTTTTGGCAATCGGTAGTTGGACTGAGTGCAGCACTGACCTTGTTCTATACCGCGCAATACCCGATAGAAACCCAGCTCATCGTACCCTTTGTCAAAGATATTTTACTTGATCTTGGCTGGATCTATGTAGTGCTGGCTTATTTTGTCATTGTCGGCAGCAGCAATGCAGTGAATCTGACCGATGGCCTCGACGGACTGGCGATCTTGCCCACGGTAATGGTTGGCGGTGCTCTGGGGGTATTCGCCTATCTCACCGGTAACTTTAATTTCTCCAGTTATCTCGGTATTCCCTATGTGCCCGGAGTCGGTGAAATCGTGGTGTTCTGCGGTGCCCTTGTCGGTGCCGGTCTTGGATTTTTGTGGTTTAACACCTACCCGGCACAAATTTTTATGGGTGATGTCGGTGCGCTGGCACTGGGTGCCGCGCTCGGAGTTATTGCCGTAATCGTACGCCAGGAGCTGGTGTTGTTTATCATGGGTGGAATTTTTGTCGTTGAGACGGTTTCAGTGGTGTTGCAGGTAGCATCGTTTAAATTGACCGGGCGACGAATATTTCGCATGGCTCCGTTGCACCATCATTTTGAACTGAAAGGATGGCCAGAACCCCGAATCATCGTTCGTTTCTGGATCATTACAGTGGTGCTGGTATTGATCGGTCTTGCCAGCTTGAAGGTTCGATGATGTTGCCCATGGATAAACAGCAGCGACAACACGAAGACCTGAACTATCTGATAGTAGGGCTGGGTCTTACCGGGTTTTCGATTGCGAGTTATTTACTCGGGCATGGTTACCGTTGCAAGGTGCAGGATAGCCGTGACATTCCTCCCTATATGCACCACCTAAGAAAACGGTTTCCAAAGGTGGAAATCAAAAGGCAGGCACTCGATTTAGATTTAGTCGAGTGGGCCGATGCCCTGGTGGTTAGCCCGGGTCTGTCGATTCACCAGACGCTGATCAGGCAAGCAGCCGAAATGGGTAAACAGATTATTGGCGATATCGAATTGTTTGCGCAGGCGGTGGAGGGACCTGTGGTGGCGATTACCGGGTCTAACGGAAAAAGCACCGTGACCAGATTGCTTGGCGCTATGATCGAGTGCGATGGAAAACGTGTCGGTGTCGGTGGCAATATTGGAACCCCAGCACTGGATTTATTGCAAACGCCGGTTGATTTGTACGTGCTTGAGCTATCCAGTTACCAGCTAGAAACCACCCACTCGCTCCAACCTGCGGTAGCTACTGTTCTCAATGTTTCTGAAGATCATCTCGATCGTTATCAAAGCTACACCGATTATATCCAGGCCAAGTTGCATATTTATAAGAGTGCCAGGGTCTGCGTCAGTAACGCCGACGATGAGGCTACCCGGCACGGTATCAACGATATCACCTTTAGCCTGAACCCCGAGATCGAGGCGGACTTTCACCTGATACACGATGATGGCACCTGGTTGGCGCATCGAGGTGAAGCCTGGCTCAATATAAATGAGCTAAAAATCACCGGTCGACACAACTGGGCTAATTGTCTGGCTACCATGGCACTCGCGCATGAGATGGGCATATCGAAGCGTGCCATTATCGAGGCGATGCGGAAATTTACCGGCATCGCGCATCGCAGTCAGTGGGTGGCCGAGGTCGATGGGGTTGAGTGGATAAATGACTCTAAAGCGACCAATGTGGGTGCGGCGAAAGCCTCGATCGAAGGTCGCGAGCGGCCGGTGATACTGATCGCCGGGGGTCAGTCCAAGAATGCCGATATGAGCGTGCTCTACCCGGTGATCGAACAACGGGTGAAGCTCGTTCTGCTCATGGGCGTGGACGCCGACATTCTCGAGCGAGCCTGGCGAGGGGCCACTCTTATCGAGCGCGTCGATAGCATGAAATGTGCTGTCGCCAGGGCTTACGGGCAGGCCGAGCGTGGCGATTGCGTGTTGCTGGCACCCGCCTGTGCGAGCTTCGATATGTATGAAAAATTCGAGGCCAGGGGCGATGACTTCATGCAGCAGGTGCGGAGATTGCTCGATGATTAGCTACCGCGTTGATCAGGCAATACGGGGTGAATCGCTGGCGGAAGAGCCCACTATTGAGCTTGCGCCCGACATTGATCGCAGCATCTTGTTGTTATACCTGATACTAATTTTAATTGGCCTGATCATGGTGTCATCGGCGTCGATTAGTATCGCCGATCAGCAGACCGGTGATCCATTTTATTATGCAAAACGGCAGTTTCTACGTATTTTGTTAAGCCTGGCACTGGTCTGGGTCACCTGCAAGGTTCCGCTCGTATTCTGGAATAAAAATGGCATGTTATTGATGCTGGGTTCGGTCATCCTGCTCGCTGCAGTGTTGGTACCGGGTGTCGGATATACGGTTAACGGTAGTACGCGCTGGTTGAACTTTGGCCTGTTTACTTTCCAGGTTTCAGAGGTGGCGAAACTGCTTATGATTATTTATCTCAGCGGGTATTTGGTTCGGCGCTCGGAAGAATTGCAAACCAATACCATGGGTTTCGTAAAACCGATGCTGATTATGGCCTTCGCCAGCGGATTATTGATACTCGAACCAGATTTCGGCGCAGCCGCTGTACTGCTGCTGACTGGGCTTGGCCTGATGTTTCTGGGTGGCGTACGTTTCGGGCAATTTGTACTGTTTCTGACCGGCACCCTGGTTATCATGGTGATACTGGCAATTTCCTCTCCTTATCGCCTCACGCGTATCACTTCATTTATCGATCCCTGGGCCGACCCGTTTAACAGCGGGTTCCAATTGACCCAATCCTTGATCGCGATTGGCAGCGGCGGCTGGTTTGGTGCGGGTCTGGGTGGCAGTATTCAAAAACTGTTTTACCTGCCGGAAGCCCACACCGACTTTCTGTTTGCCATTTACGCCGAGGAATTTGGCCTGGTAGGGACTGTGGTGTTGATAGGGCTATACGCTTTATTCGGCTTGCGTTGTTTTTCGATTGGTAAAATGGCGCTACTGAGCCAGCAGGCGTTTGGCGCTTATCTGGCTTACGGTGTGGGGCTTTTGATTGCGCTGCAGGCGATAATCAATATCGGGGTGAATTTAGGAGCTTTACCTACAAAAGGCATGACATTGCCTTTTGTCAGCTATGGCGGCAACAGTATGTTGAGCATGTCATTGGGTGTCGGACTGGTGCTCAGGGTGTTCCGTGAATACCAGTTCAAGCAGGGTGTCCCGACTGTTAAGGAACGGCGTCGAGTCAATCGTTCGTCCAATCGGCGGATATCGACATGAGTCAGGCGTTGAAAAAACCCATAGTGGTAATGGCTGGCGGAACCGGTGGGCACGTGTTCCCGGCGCTGGCGGTGGCCGAGTATTTGCGATCCAGGGGGGAAACGGTCATCTGGATCGGGACACGCGCAGGCATAGAGGCGCGTGTCGTGCCAGCGGCCAATTTTGCGGTCGAATGGCTAAGTATTCAGGGTTTGCGTGGCAAGGGAACGATCACCCTCTTATTCGCCCCGTTCAAACTGGTTCGAGCCTGCTGGCAGGCATACTTTATATTGCTGCGCCTGCGTCCAAAGGCGGTATTGGGCATGGGTGGATTCGTTGCCGGTCCTGGCGGCCTGATGGCCTGGGTTCTCAATATACCGCTATTTCTGCACGAACAGAATTCGGTGACTGGCTTGACCAACCGATTGCTTGTTCGTTTCGCAATGCGTAGTTATTTTGGCTTCCCCGAAGCGGCACAAAGAGTGCCACGCGGGGAGTGTATCGGTAACCCGGTACGCGCGCAGTTAATCGATCTACCTGCGCCCGAAGACCGTTTGGCAGCACGTACCGGTGATCCGATAAACCTGCTGGTAATAGGCGGTAGTCTGGGGGCGGCGAGACTAAACCGGGAATTGCCGAGCGCGATTGCACAGATCGATTCAGAGCAACGTCCCGGTATTAAACATCAATGCGGAAAGGATCACTTGCAGGCCTGTGAATCCTGGTACCGTGAAGCCAGGGTAGAGGCCGAGGTAGTCGAATTTATCGACGATATGCGCGCTGCTTACGAATGGGCTGACCTGGTGGTATGCCGCGCGGGTGCGCTAACTATTTCTGAACTGGCGGCGGTCGGTATCGCGTCGATTCTGATCCCATATCCCTATGCAACAGACAACCATCAATACCACAATGCACGATTTCTGGAGCACAAAGAGGCTGCGCGTATTCTGACTGAAGACGAACTCGGGGCCGATTCCCTGGCATTGCTGCTGCTTTACTTCCAACAAAACAGGGGTGAGTTGTTGGCGATGTCGGTACGAGCGCGTGCACAGGCGAGAATTGACGCGACCGAACGTCTGGGACAGGGCGTACTCGCAGGAGCGGCGGAATGACACTCAGTTCCAGGCATTTCATGCGACGCATCAAAAATATTCATTTCATTGGTATCGGCGGTGCCGGCATGAGTGGTATTGCCGAAGTCTTCCATAACCTGGGCTACACCATCAGCGGTTCGGATATCGCAGAAAACACCATGGTCAGGCACCTGCGCAGACTTGGTATCACGATACACATTGGCCATAGACCGGATAATATCGAAGGCGTGCATGTCGTTGTTGTTTCTACCGCGATCGACGAAGCGAATGAAGAAATAGTCGCGGCGAAAACACAACGTATACCGATTGTACGGCGTGCCGAAATGCTCGCCGAACTGATGCGATTTCGTCGCGGCATAGCAGTCGCAGGTACGCACGGCAAGACCACCACGACAAGCCTGGTCGCGAGTGTCCTGGCCCGGGGAGATATCGATCCGACTTACGTGATCGGAGGCATGCTCAATAGTTCGGCGAGCCACGCCAGGTTGGGATTAAGCGATTATCTGGTCGCCGAGGCCGATGAAAGCGATGCATCGTTTCTGTATTTACAGCCGATGATGTCGATCGTGACCAATATCGACAGGGACCATTTGTCGACCTACGAAGGCGATTTTGAGCGATTAAAGCAAACCTTCGTCGAATTCTTGCATCATATGCCATTTTACGGCCTCGCCGTGATGTGTATCGACGACCCCGTGATACGCGAAATCATGCCCGACGTTGCGCGCCCGGTGCTGACCTATGGTGAAGCGGAAGATGCCGACGTGCGTATTACCGCTATCAGTGCAAAAGGCGCCAAAACTCTCTTTTCGGTAATGCTTCCAGACGACGACCAGGTACTCGAAATTGAATTGAATATGACCGGAAAACACAACGTGCTCAATGCCACGGCCGCTATTGCTATCGCCTGGGAACTGGAGGTGAGTCGCGACGCAATAGGAGCCGCACTGGCCGAATTTTCCGGAATAGGGCGTCGCTTTCAAATCAATGAAGACGTATCGGTCGCCAGCGGTAGTGTCATGCACATCGATGATTATGCGCATCATCCAAGTGAAATAAGGGCGACAGTCGAAGGTATTCGAGCCGCCTGGCCGGAAAAACGCCTGACCGTGGTTTTTCAACCGCATCGATTTACCCGGACCCGAGACCTGTTCGAAGATTTTAGCCAGGTACTCTCCGAGGTCGATCAGCTTGTGTTGCTCGAGGTTTATCCAGCCGGCGAGAAACCTATCAAGGACGCCGATGGTCGAGCCCTGGCGCGTTCGATCCGGGTTCGTGGAAAGATCGACCCCATATTTGCCGAGGACTTCGAGTCGCTCGACCAGGTGATAGAGGATCTGTTAGAAAATGGCGACATATTTCTGACCCTGGGGGCAGGCAGTATCGGGGCCTGGTCTGCAGGCTTTTTGTCGCGACATGGGCAGGGCCAATGAACATGGTAGAAACCTTGACATACCGTGGGCAGCTACTCTACGAGGAACCCATGTCGAAGCATACCAGCTGGCGCGTGGGCGGAAATGCCGAGCGCTACTACATTCCCGCAGACCTGGCCGATTTACAGGCTTATCTCGCGGCGCTAGACCCTCAAATACCGGTTACCTGGGTAGGGCTGGGTAGCAATATGCTGGTACGCGATGGCGGTATTCGGGGTGACGTAATTGCGCCACTGAACGCGCTCGGCCGCCTCGAATTGCTGGATGACGGAAGTATTTATGCCGAGTGTGGCGTAACCGATACAAAGCTGGCAAAACTATGCCTTAAGCACGAACTGACGGGTGGCGAATTCCTCGCGGGTATCCCGGGTACCGTAGGCGGTGCCCTGACCATGAATGCGGGCGCATTTGGCAGTGAAACATGGCGTCATGTCGAACGCGTGACGATGATCGACAGGCAAGGGCGTTTAATCGACAGGAATCCCTCTGAATTTAGTATTGCCTATCGCAGCGTTTCTCGCGCTGAGGATGAATGGTTTGCATCGGCGGTTTTTCGTTTTGCGCCGAGGCAGCCCGGTTTAGAGTCGGGTGTCAGGCAACTGCTACACGAGCGTAACGCCAGCCAGCCGATTGGCCAGCCTTCCTGTGGTTCGGTATTTAAAAACCCCGAGGGTGATCATGCCGCGCGCCTGATCGAATCAGCCGGTTTGAAAGGGTATTGCCGGGGTGGCGCCCATGTTTCAGAAAAACATGCCAATTTTATAATCAGCAAACCCCAAACCCGTGCCAGCGATATCGAGGCCCTGATCAGGTTTATTCAGCAAACCGTTAAGCAAAAATTCGACGTTGCACTGGAAACCGAAGTGCGCATCGTCGGGGAGGAGTCATGAATTATACGAATTTGATTCCAGGCGAACAAACGGCCCGGCGTTGCGGCAAGGTGGCAGTGGTGATGGGTGGTACTTCGGCCGAACGCGAAGTGTCGCTCAATAGTGGCAACGCGGTTTTCCAGGGACTGGTTGCCGCCGGTGTCGATGCGTTCCAGCTCGATTTACAGCAAGATGCAATTAACCAGTTGAGCAGCCTCGAAGCCGACAGGGTATTTAACATTGTTCACGGTCGTGGCGGTGAAGACGGCACCATACAGGCGGTAATGGATCTACTTGGCATTACTTATACCGGCAGCGGGGTGGGCGCCTCGGCGCTTGCCATGAATAAACTCGCTACCAAGAGGGTGCTACGCGGTAGCGCAATACCGACACCCGAATTTCGCGAGCTCGACAGCGAAGAGGACTGCACCCGGCTACTGGATGAGCTTGGATTACCGGTGTTCGTCAAGCCGAACCTGGAAGGCTCCAGTATTGGCATGACGCCGGTTCACAGCGCCGCCCAACTGGTACCTGCCTGGCAAAAGGCCAGTCAGTTTGGTGAAGTGTTTGCAGAAAAATTTGTCAGTGGAGGCGAGTACACAGCGGCTTTTCTGGATGGAACAGTATTGCCGTTGATCAAACTGGATACACCGCGCGAGTTTTATGATTACGAGGCCAAGTATCTGGCAGACGATACGATCTATACCTGTCCCAGCGGGCTTGACAACGACAGCGTAGACGAAATCAATCGACTGGTAGAGGAAACCGTCAGGGTGACAGGCGTGGCGCATTGGGGTCGTGTCGATCTGATGCTCGATGAAGAGATGAAACCCTGGGTAATCGAGATCAACACGGTACCGGGAATGACCGACCACAGCCTGGTACCGATGGCAGCCAGGCAGGCCGGTCTTGAAATGCCGAACCTGGTGCTCAAAATTCTGGAATTAACGCTGAACGGGGATGATAGTCATGGTTAGATTCCGTAAACAGGGTGCGCAGGCGAAGAGAAATATCACGGAACAATCGGCCGAGTTTCGATGGCGCCAATCGTATAGCTGGGTATTACTGCTGATACCGCTGGTGACCGGTGGTGTATACCTGTCGCAGCAAGACACATGGTTCCCGATTGGGACCATTCAATTGTCTGGCACCTTTCAGTACATCGATCAGAATGAAGTGGAATCGACCTTGCAGAAGTATGTTGGAGAAGGTTTTTTCTCTCTTGATATTCGACAGGTGCAACAGTCGATCAGCGATAATTCATGGACCGAATCGGTATCGATTAGACGCATTTGGCCCGATCGGCTCGATATCAGAATCGTCGAGAAGAAACCGGTGGCACGCTGGGATGACAGTCGCCTGCTTAGCTACAGGGCAGTCGTATATCAGGCGAATACCGATGCGTTTAAACAGCTCCCACTAGTATACGCCGTCAATTCCAGCCCCGAAAAAATCTTGTATAGCTATTACCAACTGGCCGAGCGTTTCGGTGCGTTTAACGAGGAAGTTATCGGCGTAGCGATGGACAGCCGGGGTGCGCTCAGTATTGAGCTGGCCAGTGGATTAAAAATAAAAGTGGGTAGAGACGATATCGAACGCAAGGTTGAACGTTTGGCAACTATTTATAAGCAGCAAATACAACCCAGACGAGATGAAATAGAGTTACTCGATTTGCGATACAGCAATGGATTCGCGGTGTCGTGGAAAAAAGAGGCGCTGCGAAACCGCAGCGAGGCATCGTTATGGGGAAATACCAATGTCTAAAAAGGCAGCCAATAATTTAATCGTTGGACTGGATATCGGAACCTCGAAGGTGCTTGCGATCGTTGGCGAGATCACTGTCGAAGGCGGTATCGAAATTATCGGTATAGGTACCCAGCTTTCGAGGGGATTAAAGAAGGGCGTGGTAGTGAATATCGAATCTACCGTACAGTCTATCCAGCGCGCGGTGGAAGAGGCGGAGCTGATGGCAGGGTGTCAGATCCGCTCGGTCTTCGCCGGAATCGCAGGTAGTCACATTCGTAGCATCAATTCGCATGGCATCGTCGGTATCAAGGAGAAGGAAGTGACCGCAGCCGATGTCTCGCGGGTGATCGAGGCCGCAAAGGCGGTTGCGATTCCGGCAGACCAACGTATTTTGCATGTGATCCCACAGGAATTCATTATCGATAATTCGGAGGGTATTCGAGACCCGATCAGTATGTCCGGGGTGCGACTGGAGGCGAAGGTACACCTGGTTACGGGCGCGATGAGCGCCGCGCAAAATATTATCAAATGTGTACGCCGCTGTGGGCTCGAGGTCGATGACATTATCCTCGAGCAACTGGCATCGAGTGCGGCCGTGTTAACCGAAGACGAAAAGGAACTCGGTGTTTGCCTGGTCGATATCGGCGGTGGTACGACCGATATCGCGGTTTTTTCGGATGGAGCGATTCGACATACCGCGGTAATTCCGATAGCCGGGGATCAGGTCACCAACGATATAGCGGTAGCGTTGCGCACCCCCACGCAGTATGCCGATGATTTGAAGGTGAAATACGCCTGTGCACTGCGGCAACTGGCCGCGGATGACCAAACCATCGAAGTGCCAAGCGTCGGAGACCGAGAGCCGAGAAGGCTCGCGCGCCAGACACTGGCCGAAGTGGTCGAGCCGCGTTATGAAGAGTTACTGAGCCTGGTACATGCTGAGCTCAGACGCAGTGGCTTTGAAGAAATTTGTGCTGCCGGAGTGGTTTTAACCGGTGGTAGCTCGAAAATGGAAGGTGCGATCGAGCTGGCAGAGGAAATATTCCATATGCCGGTTAGGCTGGGTTATCCACAACATGTGTCGGGACTGGTCGATGTAGTTCGAAACCCGATACATTCAACCGGGGTTGGATTGCTGCTGTTTGGAAACAGGCAACAATCTGGCCTTTCCAGTTATCAACTGGAGGACACGTCTGGAGCCGGTGTCTGGGCAAAAATGAAGAGCTGGTTTCAGGGTAATTTCTAAGAATTTTTTGACTCGATCGAAAAATTCTACGCCACAGGGAGGTAGCGTCAAAATCAGAAGCGGTTAGCGACTGGTTTTGCTGGAAGGCAGAAAATCATTATTTTCTGTTTTCATTTTCTGAGAGGCCCAGGAGGGACTTATTCAGAATTTAGTTAACAAGTGAGAGAGGTAATTGAAATGTTTGAATTGATGGATTCACACTCCAAAGAACCGGTAATCAAGGTCATTGGGGTAGGTGGTGGGGGTGGCAACGCTGTTCAGCATATGGTGTCGTCTGGCATCGAAGGCGTCGAGTATATCTGTGTCAACACAGATATACAGGCGCTGAAGAAAATGGATGTCAGAGCCACGATGCAGATAGGCGCAAGTATCACCAAAGGTCTGGGAGCCGGGGCCGACCCCGGTATTGGCAGGCAGGCAGCGCTGGAGGACCGTGAACGCATTCAGGAAGCGATTGAGGGTAGCAATATGCTATTTATCACCGCTGGAATGGGTGGTGGTACCGGTACCGGTGCAGCGCCGATAATCGCACAAATCGCCAGGGAGCTGGGAATTTTGACGGTCGCGGTGGTGACCAAGCCCTTCGCTTTTGAGCGCAGTAAACGCATGGCACAGGCCGAAATCGGCATCAAGGAGCTTTCCAATGCGGTTGATTCGTTGATTACCATACCGAATGACAAATTGATGCCGGTACTGGGCAAGCAAACCTCTTTACTCGAAGTATTTATGAAAGCCAACGATGTGCTCAAAGGTGCGGTGCAGGGTATCGCAGAATTAATCACTCGTCCCGGCCTGATTAATGTCGATTTTGCCGATGTGCGTACTGTCATGTCTGAAATGGGTATGGCGATGATGGGTACGGGCTGGGCGACCGGTGAAAACCGGGCTCGCGAAGCGGCTGCCGCTGCGATTTCTTCACCGTTACTGGAAGATGTCAATATATCGGGTGCGCGCGGTATCCTGGTCAACGTAACCGCTGGACTCGACCTGTCGATCGGGGAACTCGACGATGTCGGTACCGCTATTACCGATCTTGCGTCGGACGACGCCAGTGTAGTGGTCGGTACCGTAATCGATGCTGATATGCCAGAAGGTGAATTACGCGTCACCATGGTTGCGACTGGTCTCGGGAAGGACAGGATTACGGCCGACTCTTCCATCACTAGCATACAACCCGGAAATAACGGCGAAGTTGACTACAAAAAGCTGGAAAGGCCGACAGCTATCCGTAAGAAAGTAGTTGGCGACAGCGTCGAATTACCCGAAGACAGGAATAGCATGGAGTATCTCGAAATTCCTGCTTTCCTTCGTCGCCAAAACGACTAGCAGTACCCAGGCACCACGGATCAAGTCATGACTTAATCAGGGGTACCTAACTCTCTTGCGAGGATAAGGTTCAGGGATGAACCAGCCTCATGTTATTCGCTGAGCCGAGGACTAAATGTTCAGCGCCGAAAGACTGGATGTCTCAAGCGTCCGTCCTAATTTCAACACCGACCTAAATTGACTGAATCCTGTCGGCTTGCGCCTGCAGACTCGCGAGTGCCGAATAAACTTCCGCAAGCCGGGTCTTTTCCTTGTCAACCACCGCCGTTGGGGCCTTGGCGATGAAATTATCGTTGCCCAATTTCCCTTCGATGCGCCGTGCATCCAGTTCTAGTTTCTGGATATTTTTTTGCAGGCGCAATAATTCTGCCTTCTTGTCAATCAGTCCGGCAAGCGGTATGAGCAGGCTCATATCGCCTACCAGAGAAGTGGCAGATTCAGGGGCCTGTTGATCCTGTTCAAGCCAGTCGATTGATTCGAGTTTGGCTAGCGACATCAGCAGCGTACGATTTCGATCGAGTTTTTGGTGATCGAGCTCACACCCATTTTGACAGATAACCGGTAGCGGCTTACCCGGCTTGATATCCATTTCGGAGCGAATTTGACGGATACCCATGACAAATTGCTTGACCCATTCGAGTTCATCGATCGCTGTTTCGTCGATCAATTCGGGATCGGCCTGGGGGTAGGCACACAGCATTATAGATTCTGAATTCTGACCGATCAGCGGTGCAACGCGTTGCCAGAGTTCTTCGGTAATATAGGGCATGATCGGATGCAACAGACGCAGAATTGCTTCCAGTACCGTAACCAGGGTATGCCTGGTAGCACTTTTTTGTGCTTCGCTGTATTCCTCGGAGTAGATTACCGGTTTGGATAATTCGATATACCAGTCGCAATAATCGTTCCACGCAAATTCGTACAAATCCCGGGAGACCAGGTCGAAGCGGTAAGAATCGATATGCCGTTCTGTTTGTTGCACGACCTGTTGCAGACGCGCAAGAATCCAGCGGTCAGCCAGCGATTTTACGCCTTCGCTGCAATCCTGAGATTCAGTGTTTTGCAATACGTAGCGAGTCGCGTTCCACAGTTTGTTGCAGAAATTACGATAACCCTCTATGCGTCCAAGATCGAAGCGGATGTCGCGACCGGTTGTCGCCAGTGCAGCAAAAGTGAAACGCAATGCATCGGTGCCGAAAGCCGGGATACCATCGGGAAAATGTTTTTTAGTGGCCTTGATAATTCCTGGTGCCATGTCGGGTTGCATCAGGCCGCCGGTACGTTTGGTGAGTAAATTTTCGAGTGTAATACCATCGATCAAATCAAGCGGATCGAGGACATTGCCTTTTGACTTTGACATCTTGTTGCCTTCGGCATCACGCACCAGGCCATGAATATAGACATGGTGAAACGGTACTTCATCCATAAACTTCAGGCCAAACATGATCATACGAGCGACCCAGAAAAAGATAATATCAAAGCCGGTCACCAGCACGCTGGTCGGGTAAAATGTGTTTAACGCCGGGTCTTTAGCATCGGGCCAGCCGAGCGTACTAAAAGGCCATAAAGCCGAGGAAAACCAGGTGTCGAGGACATCTTCATCCTGTGTCAGTTTCAGCTCAGGTGATAGCTGATACTTGCTGCGGACTTCGTCGGCATTCGCGGCGACATAAAATTTGCCCGATTCATCGTACCAGGCAGGGATGCGGTGTCCCCACCAGATCTGACGTGAAATGCACCAATCCTGAATGTCTTCCATCCAGTTGTAATAAGTCTTCGACCAGTTTTCAGGAATAAATTTTATCCTGCCGTCCTTAACCGCCTCGATCGCCGGCCTGGCGAGTGGTTTGGCGCTGACAAACCACTGGTCGGTCAGATAAGGTTCAATCACCGAATGCGTACGGTCGCCACGGGGCACCATCATTTTGTGGTCGGCTATCTTTTCAATTAAATCGAGCGCCTCCAGATCGCTCACCACGGACTTGCGTGCATCGTATCGGTCCATACCCTGGTATTTTTCGGGCGCCCGATCGTTGATTCTGGCGTCGTGGGTAAAGATATTGATCAATTCCAGATCGTGGCGCTTGCCTACCTCGTAATCGTTAAAATCATGCGCGGGGGTAATCTTGACGCAACCCGATCCAAATTCAGGGTCGACATAATCATCCGCTACGATCGGAATCTTACGGCCGGTGAGAGGCAATGCCACTTGTTTTCCGACCAGGTGCGCGTAGCGTTGATCGTCGGGGTGAACCGCGACCGCCGAGTCGCCCAGCATGGTTTCCGGGCGCGTGGTGGCAACCGTGAGATACCCGTCTTCTCCAGTAATCGGGTAGCGTATATGCCAGAGATTGCCATTCTCCTCCTGGGAGATAACTTCGAGGTCGGATACGGCGGTATGTAGTACCGGGTCCCAGTTGACCAGGCGTTTTCCGCGGTAAATCAAGCCCTCTTCGTAGAGTCGTATAAACACTTCCTGTACGGCACTGGACAGCCCATCGTCCATGGTAAAACGTTCGCGACTCCAGTCCGGTGATGTACCCATGCGGCGTAACTGCTGGGTAATAGTGCCACCCGACTCCTGTTTCCATTTCCATATGCGTTCGATAAATGCATCACGGCCGAGGTCTTGCCTGGTCCTGTTTTCATTGCTTAATTGGCGCTCGACCACCATTTGCGTGGCTATTCCTGCGTGGTCGGTACCTGGCTGCCACAGGGTGTTGTCACCCTTCATGCGATGGTAGCGGATCAGCATATCCATAATGGTATCCTGAAAGGCATGCCCCATATGCAGGCTTCCAGTCACGTTAGGGGGTGGTATCACGATGCAATAAGGATCACCCTCACCCTGGGATTTGAAATAGCCTTTATCTTCCCAGTGCTGATACCACGTCTGCTCTATCGCCTGCGGGTTATAGGTTTTATCCATTGCTTATCTGGTCCGTATATGCCGGTAAAAAAAGAGGCGGATTATACAATGGGCTATTGCATAAATGCACTTTTTCCATGCTAACCCGGATATTGCTGAAGCGAGCGAAGTTCAGGGGAAACAGGGCAATCAAGATTGATCGATGATCAAAGTGGAACGACAGCTAAGGACACTAGTGCTACCAGGCTGACTTAGGATTCGGATTTAGAGTCCGTGTCGGTAGCCGACTGCTGGATCGCGAGCCTGATTTCCTGCCAGGCCAGTTCCAGGTGTTCGTCCATGATACGACGAATTTCCTGTTCCAGTGCGGGTACCATACTGAATTTAGCCGATGGATTTGGCTCGGATTCAGACATTGCATCCCTGGGTGCGAAATCCTGGCCCAGGCCGAGGTCTGAGAGTTCGATCTCTGCGTCTTTTTCGATCAGATCGGTTAATACCGGTATGTTAGATTCGTCGATCATTGCTTATAAAGGGTGGTGCTTGATCGCATAGCCGCGTTCCCGGTAATAGTGATAGTGCTCGCGAGCCTGTGATTTATTGTTTTCGGTCACGAGTTCGATCACGCGCTCGAACTGGGCAAAATAACCGGGAATTGTCGTGGTTAGATTGATCAATAGCTGGCGATCACCCTTAGGATCAGGCTCGTTGTGGATCAGAACCGGTGTCTTGAAACTGGTCGACTCCTGCAGGTCATGCGGGACGAAACTATCGTCTTCGAATACCCAGAGTTGTTTATCCAGGTGCGAGGATTGCTCGGGGCTTTGGGTCAGAACCAGGGTATGTTGTTTACTCTCGTACGCTTTCTGGCACAGCTGGCACACGACGCGGTCCTGGCTATGCCTGTCGGGATCAAGTTGATAGAAATCGATGTGCGTCATTTCTGGTGGCGTGGTTTTGTATTAAAGTTGATTGAGAATGAACTGGGTGAGCAGGGGTACCGGTCGTCCAGTAGCGCCTTTTTCATCACCTGACTTCCACGCGGTACCAGCGATATCGAGGTGCGCCCACTTGTATTTTTTGGTAAACCGCGACAAAAAGCAGGCCGCAGTTATGGTGCCTGCATCGCGTCCTCCGATATTGGCCATATCAGCAAAGTTACTTTTTAACTGATCCTGATATTCTTCCCATAATGGTAGTTCCCACGCCTTGTCTTCAATTTGTTTACCCGATTGAATCAAGTCATCGATCAATGCCCGGTCATTACCCAGTACCGCAGAAGGGACCTTGCCCAGGGCGATAATACAGGCGCCGGTCAGGGTGGCAATATCGATCACACACCGTGGGTTATATTTTTTCGCGTAGGTCAGGGCATCGCACAATATCAGGCGACCTTCGGCATCGGTATTGAGAATCTCGATGGTCTGACCAGACATGCTAGTAACGATGTCCCCTGGTCTGGTTGCGAGACCATCGGGCATGTTTTCGGTCGTGGGGATAATGCCGACAACATTGATCGGTAATTTCATCGTTGCCACCGCATTGATGGTGCCGATGACCGAGGCTGCGCCACACATGTCAAATTTCATTTCGTCCATGGCGATACCGGGTTTGAGCGATATGCCACCGGAGTCAAAAGTAACACCCTTGCCGACCAGCACCACTGGTTTTTGTTTCGGCTTACCGCCACTATATTGCAGTATGATGAGTTTTGCAGGTTGGCGACTGCCTGCGCTTACCGATAACAACGAACCCATTTTCAGTTCGCGCATATCGGCTTCATTGAGCACCTCGATTTTGAGATTCCCATGTTCCTTGCCCAGTTTTCTGGCCTGCTGGGCCAGATAGGCCGGGTTGCAGATATTGCCTGGCAGGTTCCCCAGGTCGCGTGCGAGATCCATGCCTTTAGCGATAGCGACTCCCTGCTGGACGGCCAGTTTTGCCTTAGCCTGGTGGCGTTGTTCCGGCACGTTCAGGGTTAATTTACGCAAGGCCTTTTTCTGGTTTGGCGTGACGCTCTTGAGTCGTTCAAACTGGTAACGACTTTGCCAGATCTGTAACACGCTGTGGCGAATTTTCCATTCGGTGTCGCGCTCCTTGATTGATAAATCCGTCAGGTAAGAGCAAGCGTCCCTGGCGCCCGAATTTTCCAGTGTGCTGGCCACGCCTTGTAATACCTTTATAAAGGCTTGCTCGTTCATTTCACTCTCTTTACCACAGCCAGCCAGCAGTACCCGTTCAGCCGGAATGCCTGGTACATTATGGAGCATCAAGCTTTGGCCTGGTCGGCCATCCATATCACCGCTTTTCAGGATTTCAGACAGAAAACCGCCGCTGGCCCTATCCAGCAAATCGCCAGATATGGATAGTTTTCGTGTTTGCCACACGGCTATAATCAGGCAGGCACTGCGTTGTTTTTCGGGGGCGCTGGTTTTTACGTTGAATTCCATGATATTCCAGTGTTGGTATATTCGATAACGCGATAAGATACGTGAAGTATGAAAAAAAACCAGTCGTAATTTATCTGTGACTACGATTATTCAGGTCAGGTTTAACCAATCCGTGGTGAAATTGGATGTTGGCCGATACGTCTATATGAAATATTGCGATGCCTAATATTATTACGCGTTACCTGGCGCTGGAAATTTTAAAAAGTTGCTGCGCGACGGTGCTGATTCTATTCATTATATTAATGAGTAACGCACTGGGGCGCGTACTATCCGATATCGCCGATGGTGATGTCCCGCAACAGGCGCTTTGGCCCGTATTGTTAAGCCAGTCGATCAATATATTTTCTCTGTTATTGCCCATTGGTTTTTTCCTGGGGATCGTGTTCGCTTTCGGCCGCCTGTACAAGGACCATGAAATGGTGGTTATGAACTCCTGTGGCATGGGTTACAGGCACTTTTACCGTCCCATCCTGATCGTCATCGTGCCAGTATTCATGGTCAGCCTTTATATCAGCGTCTGGCTCAATTCGCAGGTACAACTTAACGCAAAAAATAGTGTGGATCGTGAAAAAAATACCTACGAGTTTGAGCAAATGCGCGCGGGCCAGTTTAATCAAAGTAAAAATGGCGAGTATGTATTTTTTATGAAATCGATAAGCGAGGACAGGCTCGAATTAAGCGATATTATCATCAGTCAGACTAACCGCGATCTTATGATTCTAGAGACTGCTAAAACAGGTCGACAAAAGACTGATGAGATCACCGGGGATTTGTTTTTAGTGGTGGGGCCGGGACAGAGATCTGAGGGACAGGCTGGAAAAAAAGAATACAGGATTATAGATTTTGAGCAGCACGGCATATTGGTGAAAAAGAAAAAGAACCGACAGAATCAAATCTTACGAAAGGAAGAAAAGTCACCCGATGACCTGTGGCGATCCACGAAACTCTACGATAAAGTGGAGTTACAGTGGCGCTTCGCAATCCCGGTCGTGCTTTTAGTGCTCGCTTTGCTGGCGGTGCCGTTATCTTATATAGCGCCGAGGCAAGGCCGCTACGGCAAGGTAGGGTACGCGCTGCTGGTCTATATGGTTTACTTCAACCTGCTGGCCTATACGCGAGCACAACTCGAAGCCGAATCTATCCCCCTGCTAATCAATTTCTGGTGGATTCACCTGGGTTTCGTGTTGTTGACACTGTCCCTCCTGCTGAAGAGAAATCGCGCATCATTTTTTCCCAGGAGGCTCGTCCCCAGGTGATAATTAATCGCTATATTTACCGGCACGTGTACCAGGGCACCTTTATGGCGCTAGCGATACTGGTGAGTCTGGGGGTTTTTTTTACTTTTATCGGTCAGCTGGAAGATATTGGTCGCGGGGATTATACCTTGTTGCATGTGATCGAATATTCAGCACTCGTCGTCCCGGGTAAAATTGTCGAATATATGCCGATTGCGATATTACTCGGTACTATTTTGAACCTCGGTTCGCTCGCGAGTAATAGTGAAATTATCGCGATGCAGGCAGCGGGTATTTCCGTTGCCCAGTTATTGTTAACCGTATTCCGGGCCGCATTGCTTCTGGCATTGATTAGTTTTTTACTGGCAGACTGGGTAGTACCGATGAGCGAAACCAGTCTGCGTGAAATCAGGTCTTCCGCGATCAATGCAACCCAGGCTTTAAGTGGAAAGAAAGGCTTATGGGTAAAGGACGAAAACCGCATCCTCTATATAAAGCTTTTGCTACCCAAGGGCATAGCGCGGTCCATAGAAATTTATCAGCTCGACCAACAGGGGCGGTTAATATCGACGATTAAGGCCGATAGTGCAATCCCACTCGATGGTCGATGGCGCTTGCAAAAGGTGCGGCAGACAATCATTGGTGAACGAACTGTAGAAGTCAGAAATCTGGACGAGATGATATATCCGGGGAATATTTCCAGTCAGCTACTGGAGGCATTAATGATCGAACCCCGGCATATGTCGAGTGTCGACCTGTATACTTATCGAATATTTTTACAGGAAAATAATCTTGATGACTCGATAGAAAGTTTAACTTTCTGGCAGAAAGTTTTCGCACCACTCACAATACTGGTCATGTGTATTCTTGCGATACCCTTTGTATTGGGGTCACAACGACAGGGCAATACAGGGATACGGATCATCGTTGGTATTTTACTGGGTTTAAGCTATGTCGCTGCAGACAAGCTTCTCGTGCAACTGGGTAAACAGGTCAACATTTATCCTGCGATCAACGCACTTTTACCCACACTGTTATTTTTTATATTGGCGGTTTATTTACTGGTTAGAAAGCAATCGCATGGTATTAGTGGCCCATCAAATTCACGTTGATAAACCACAGGTCGGCAGATACTTATCTATCGCTCCCCAACCGGAAGTGAAGATACGTCGACTATTTTGGTCTGGCTAAGTTTGTCGTGCCAGGTATAGGGTTTGAACAGGCGCCACCAGTATCCCATCCCAAAACAGGCGATAGAAAAAATTGCGAATATGATACGTAAGAAACTGATCGACCAGTTGGGATTACCGCCAAAATCCGAAATAATCCGAATTTTCCACACACGCATGCCCAGGGTTTGCCCTGATTTACTCCAGAACCAGCTGTAAAATACAAGTATTACCAGAAATAAAGCCAGATAGATGGTTGGACTATTTTCTATTGCTTCGCCCTGGTTAAAGGCTATAGATACCGCCACGACAACGAATAAAATCGCGAATATGAGAAGACTGTCGTAAAGCATTGCCGCGAACTGTCTGATTAAACCTGCTGGAGGACAACTGGTGTGGAGACGAGTAGCCATGAGTATAATTCGTATAAAGTTTTATTTTATTCTAAAAATTATTCAAAGTGCCAACAATAATTAATTCTGGGGGGCTATTGTATTATTGAAAATGATTTTTATAATAATTGGGACAAATAAATGCGAGGAGACGGGTAATGGTGAAAACAATAAAAGTAACAAAGTCAGAAAAAGATAAAATATCGAAGAAACCCGTTAAAGGGAAGCAAGCTGCAATAAAAAAGAAAGCAACCAGAACCGCGGTTAAAAAGAAGGCGGTCAAAGTTGTAGCGAAAAAGAAAGTGGTAAAAAAACCTGTGGTAAAAAAGAAAGGCGCAAGAACAGTCTTCAAAAAGAAAGCAGCTAGAATCCTGGTTAAGAAGAAAGCAGTAAGAACCGTGGTTAAGAAGAAAGCCGTAAAGTCTGCAGTAAAAAAGAAGGCAGCCACTAAAAGTTCTCCAGCAGCGTCCAGGACAAAGATTTTAAGGGAAACAATTGCGTCTCTAAAGGATGATTTAAAAAATCTAAAAAAAGAATTAAAAGGTGCCAAAAAACGAGAAGTGGCAATATCCAGGTTGACCAGTCAACGGGATGCGGCGGTTGGAAAATTTCTCAGTCATTGGGACAAGAAAGCGAATTCAGCGCTTGATAAGGCCCTGAAAACGAAGAAAACAAAAAGTTTAAAAAAATAGGTAGAATGTATCTGGATCATAGGGCACATGGATTTGTGCCTTTTTTTGCCCGAACTGTGTGAATCACAAATTAGGAATGGACAACGAAGAAAAAGTAATCGACCAGTTTATTGATTCTATCTGGTCGCAAAAAGGGCTTGCAACACTCACCCTGGATGCCTATCGGCTGGATTTGAAACACTTCTCCGAATGGCTGCGAAAGCAAAAGTTGACTTTGCAAAGAGCCAGCCAGGCAAATATTCAGAATTACCTGTCGCAGCGATTTACTGCGGGTGCTTCGGCGAGAACTAACGCGAGGCTATTGTCGACGCTCAAGCAATATTATCGACACCAGGTAAAATCGGGCGACCGGCTTGATAACCCAACCGCATTGATCAACGCACCAAAGATTCACCGGATACTACCGCAGACTCCGAGCGAGCAGGATATTGAACGCCTGTTCGCGGCACCCGATATTAACGCCAGCTTTGGATTAAGAGATCGCTGCATGCTGGAATTAATGTATAGCTCTGGTCTTAGAGTCGGTGAACTGGTATCGCTACAGGTGAGCCAGGTTAACACCAACCTTGGCCTCGTGCGACTCACGGGCAAAGGTAATAAGGAGCGAGTGATTCCAGTAGGCGAGGAAGCCTTATACTGGCTGGCACAGTATAGTCAAAAGGCACGTGCGCAATTGCAGCGCCAGAATGTGGCAGATGATGGTCTTTTTTTATCCAGCCGGGGCAAGACCATCACGCGGCAGGCTTTTTGGCAAAATATTAAAAAACACCTGCTAGTGGCAGGAATCAAAACTACTTATTCTCCCCATTCGCTGCGTCATGCGTTTGCAACACACTTACTCAATCACGGGGCCGATCTGCGTACCGTGCAAATGCTGCTAGGGCACAGCAGCCTGTCGACCACCCAGATCTATACTCATATCGCACAGGCCAGACTGCAATCGATGCATGCGACCCACCACCCGCGAGGGTGAATAGTGATTATTGGTCGAATAAATTCAACCCTACGAGCTGGAGAGCTTTACCAAGGGTCGAATTCAGTCGACCGGTCGCATTTCGCCTCTAATCAATGGTCGAATGAATTAAACCCGACAAATTTAAGGGCGATTAATGCAACAAGGTAAACATTTTGCGCCGATACTTTTGAACGCTGAGGTGTTCGCCACCGAGCAGGTCAAATAGTGATATCAGGCTGGTACGGCCCAGGTCGTTTTTAAACTGGCGATCGATGATCATGATTTTTAACAGGCAATCCATGGCTTCGTCATAATTTGCGGTCGCTGAAAGGTGGAGGCTTTTTTGCCAAAGCGCCTCAAGGTCGTTCGGATCGTCGCTCAGGCGTTGATCGATTTCCTGCAATGGAGGCGTATTTTCGAGTTGCCTGGCGATATCGATCTCGGCGCGTAATTTGACCGCTTCGTCTTTCTTATTGTCTTCGTCGCTGAGGCTGTCGATTAATGCGAGTGCGCTTTCTCGGTCGCCTTGCGCGGCGACTATTTTGGCGATACTGATTTTTAAATCCGCATTTTCGGGATCTTTAGTCAGGGCCTGATTCATCAATGCCAATGCCTCTTCAGCACGACCTTCACCAAGCGCCTGCATGGCCATGCTCATTATCTTGTCTGATTCCGAAGCGATGAAAGCATCGATAAAAGCGCGAACTTCGGATTCGGGAATTACCCCCATGCGTTCATCCGCGATCTGACCATTGACGAACAATTTCATCGTTGGCAGGCTCTTGATGCCAAAATGTGCGGCCAGCTCCTTTTCCTGTTCGGTATCTACCTTGGCGAGTATGAATTTACCGGCATATTCTTCGGCCAGTTTTGCCAGCACCGGCATTATGACTTTGCATGGTTCGCACCAGTCGGCCCAAAAATCTACCAGCACCGGCTGCTTGAGCGAGTTTTCAATTACAAGCGCCTGGAATTCCTGCGCGCTGACGTTGTGAATATAAGGTGACTCGCTCATAAATGCTAATCCTGAAAAAATACGCATTATATCAATCAAATCGATCTCCATTTCAAGGCCGAAACCGTTATAATTCGGCATAGTTTTAAATATTCTCGAAAAGAGGAAGTTAACATTTGAAGAATCTGTACGATGCGGCTTCGATCGAGGTATTAACGGGGCTGGAACCGGTTAAGAAACGACCGGGCATGTATACCGACACCACTCGGCCCAACCATCTGGCACAAGAAGTTATCGACAATAGCGTGGATGAAGCAGTTGTCGGATTTGCTACTCAAATTGGAGTTATTCTGCATGCCGATCAATCGCTTAGCGTGATCGACGATGGGCGTGGCATGCCAGTCGATATACACCCCCAGCAGGGTATCCCCGGGGTCGAGGTGATCTTCACCAAGTTGCACGCCGGGGCAAAATTTTCTGACAAAAATTATCAGTTTTCCGGGGGGTTGCATGGGGTCGGTGTGTCGGTGGTCAATGCTTTGTCGAGTCGTCTGGACGTTCGCGTGCGACGGGAGGGCAAGGAGTATTCGATCGGTTTCGAGCACGGTGACAGAAAAAGTAAACTGATAGAAATCGGCAAGGTAGCTAAGAAGAAATCGGGTACCACGATAAGGTTTTGGCCGGATGGGCAGTATTTTGACAGCGCTGCCTTTTCGATCAGTAAGTTAAAGCATGTACTGCGTGCCAAGGCTGTTTTATGCCCTGGATTGAGGATCAGGTTTTTTGTTGAAAAAACCGGGGAGTCGGAGGAATGGTTTTACGAAGATGGACTGTCTGACTATTTACTCGACGCGCTTTCGGGGTATGAGTTGCTCCCCGAACGACCTTTTCTTATTTCGGTACAGGGCGAGCAAGAGGCGGTTGACTGGGCTTTGCTGTGGTTACCAGAAAAAGGCGAGGGTGTTACAGAAAGTTATGTCAATTTGATTCCGACGCCGCAAGGAGGAACGCATGTTAACGGATTGCGCACCGGGTTGACCGAGGCGATCAGAGAATTCTGCGACTTTCGCAACCTGTTACCACGGGGTGTAAAAATTGCGCCCGACGATGTCTGGGATAAGATTTGTTATATTCTCTCGGTGAAAATACGGGATCCACAATTTTCGGGCCAAACCAAGGAGAGATTATCATCGCGTGAAACCGCAGCATTTGTGTCTGGCATCGCCAGGGATTCCTTTAGTCTGTGGTTAAATCAGCATACCGAAGTGGGCGATCTGCTGGCACATATGGCGATCTCGAGCGCACAAAAAAGACTCAAGTCGGCAAAAAAAGTAGTTCGTAAAAAAGTCACCACTGGCCCGGCATTACCGGGCAAACTGGCCGATTGCAGCAGTCAGGATATGAGCCGAACCGAATTGTTTCTGGTCGAGGGCGACTCTGCCGGTGGTTCGGCCAAACAGGCTAGAGACCGGGCATTTCAGGCGATCATGCCATTGCGGGGAAAAATACTTAACACCTGGGAAGTGCCATCGGATCAGGTACTCGCCTCGCAGGAAGTACACGACATATCTATTGCGATCGGGGTAGAGCCGGGTTCGGACGACCTGTCTAATTTACGCTATGGCAAGATATGTATACTCGCCGATGCAGATTCCGACGGTGCGCACATCGCGACATTGCTTTGCGCGCTATTTTTGCGTCATTTTCAGTCCCTGGTGGAAAAGGGGCACGTTTACGTGGCCAAACCCCCTTTGTATCGTATCGATATCGCCAAGGATAAGTATTATGCACTCGACGAAGCCGAGCGTGACGGTATTATCGATCGGCTCACAGCGGAAAAGAAAAAGGGTAAGGTGATGGTCACTCGGTTTAAAGGGCTGGGGGAAATGAATCCGCTGCAATTACGCGAAAGTGCTATCGCACCAGACACCCGGCGCCTGACTCAACTGACCATCGAGGCTGGCGATAAAACATTTGAAGTTATGAATATGATGTTATCCAAAAAACGTGCGTCTGACCGGAAGGAGTGGTTGCAGGCCAGGGGAAACCTGGCGGAAGTTTAACCCACCTTGCAGATGAATTTTGTAGAACCGACCCGACCCAAAAGTAAAAATATTAATGGCTGAAAATCTGGAGCTCAATTACGAGGGTATCGAACAGCAGGCACTCCACGTGTTTACTGAAAAGGCATACCTCGATTATTCGATGTACGTTATTCTCGATCGTGCCTTGCCGCACATCGGTGATGGGTTGAAGCCGGTACAACGTCGAATTATATACGCGATGTCGGAACTTGGCCTTTCTGCCAGTTCAAAGCACAAAAAGTCAGCGCGTACCGTTGGCGATGTACTCGGTAAATTTCACCCGCACGGAGATACCGCCTGCTACGAAGCGATGGTATTGATGGCACAGGACTTTTCTTACCGTTACCCACTAATCGATGGACAGGGAAATTTCGGTTCGCCGGATGACCCAAAATCATTTGCTGCAATGCGTTACACCGAATCGAGATTATCAGCTTTTTCAAAGCTGCTATTGCAGGAACTCGGGCATGGTACCGTCGACTGGGTTGCTAATTTCGACGGTACCATGCAGGAACCAACGTTATTACCGGCTCGCCTACCGCATATTTTACTCAATGGTACGACCGGTATCGCAGTGGGTATGGCGACCGATTTACCACCGCACAATTGTCGCGAGATTGCGCGGGCCTGCGTGCTCCTGCTGGAGAATTCGCGCACCACGATGGATCAGTTGCTCGAGCAGGTAAGGGGCCCGGATTATCCCACCGATGCCGAGATTATCACCCCGCTGGAAGAGTTGCGAAACCTGTATGAAACGGGGCACGGATCGATACGTATGCGTGCAGTATACGAGCGGGAAAATGGGGATATCATCGTCACGGCCTTACCCCAGCAGGTATCTGGAGCCAGGGTACTCGAACAAATCGCCCAGCAAATGCTGGCGAAAAAGTTGCCTATGGTCGACGATTTACGCGACGAGTCCGATCATGAGAATCCCACTCGCCTGGTAATAGTGCCGCGATCCAACCGGGTAGATGTCGAAGCGATGATGGGGCATCTGTTTGCTACTACCGACCTGGAAAAAACCTACCGCGTCAACATGAATATGATTGGCACAAATGGTAAACCGCAGGTGAAAAATCTGAAGCAAATTCTTCAGGAGTGGATCGCGTTCCGGATTTCGACCGTGAGGCGGCGCCTCGAATGGCATCTGGACAAGGTGAATAAACGCCTCCACATTCTCGAAGGCCTGTTGATTGCCTATTTAAACCTGGACGAGGTGATCCGCATCATCCGTAGTGAAGATGAGCCAAAGCCAGTGTTAATTAAAGCCTTTAAAATTTCTGAAATCCAGGCCGATGCGATTCTGGATACCCGCTTGCGCCATCTGGCCAAACTGGAGGAAATGAAAATTCAACAGGAACAACAGGCGTTGAATGCGGAAAAACAGGCACTGGAAAAATTGCTTGGCTCTGATCGTCGTATCAGGACACTGATCAAAAGAGAAATACTTGAAGATGCAAAGACCCACGGTGACGATCGTCGTTCGCCTATCGTTAGTCGTGATGCGGCGCGGGCCCTGGATGAAACCGACCTGGTGCCTTCGGAAGCTCTGACCGTGGTGCTATCGGCAAAAGGGTGGGTACGGGCTGCGAAAGGGCACGATATCGATGTGAAGGCACTGAATTACAAATCAGGAGACGCTTTCCAGTCGCTAGCGCAGGGTAAGAGTAACCAAAGCGTCGTTTTCATCGATTCGCATGGTCGCAGTTACGCCCTCGCTGCGCATTCGTTGCCCTCGGCACGAGGCCAGGGAGAGCCGCTTACCGGTCGCTTTAAACCAGCCGCGGGAGCGGAATTTGTTAGTTGTTTAATGGGCGGCAACGATGATTTGTATTTACTCTCCAGTTCGCATGGTTATGGGTTTGTATGTCGCTTCGAAGATATGTTAACGCGCAATAAAAATGGCAAGGTCCTGATCAGCATCTCAAAAGGAGCCGGCCTGATGCCCGCTGGCGCGATTACTGATAAAGAAAATGGCGTAGTGGTTTCGATCACGAGCGAGGGTTATATTGGCTTGCTCGGTATCGATGCGATTCCTCAATTGTCAAAAGGCAAGGGCAACAAGATTCAGGGCATACCACCTAAGCGACTCAAGTCAGGGGAGGAGTCAATAGGTTTTATCGCCTGCTTGTCGGGTAGTCAAAAACTGCTCGTGCATGCCGGTAAAAAGTACAAATCGATGACGCTACGAGAACTGGAAGAATATCGTATCGAGCGCGGAAAGCGTGGACGTAAACTGCCGCGTGGATACCAGAATGTGAGCGCCATAAAAGTTGTTGATTGATACACGGTGGTTGGTAACTGATTTTTTTCTAAAAACGCTTTGCGTGACCCGTACTTTTGCGATGGCGTCGATAAACCTGAACCTTTTCTCTTGCCAGGTTGCTCCTACATCGATGAAAAATCGTATTTGAGCAATTTTTCCGGTTTTTGCAGGAAGTTGCCCTGTACAAAATCAACTCCAAGCGTCCATAACACACTCAGTATATCGGCATCCTCAACTCCTGGGGTGATGGTGCGTATATCTAACGATGTGGCCTGATTGGAGAGTTCACGAATATTTTGCTGGTTGTCGGTATTTTGAGCCAAATTTTCCATGTAGGCCAGGTTAACACCAATATAATCCGGGCTAATATGCCTTACCAGCTGGAATGGATTGAGCCCAGTACCGAATTCGTCCAGCGCAAACTGGCAATGCAATTGCTTTAATTCCTTGAACAGCGTTTTTGCCGCCTTGAGATGATTAACTGCATGCCCCTCGTTAACCATGAAAACCAGTTGTTCACCAGAGATCCCGGCCTTCGTCAGGCTTTCGGTAATCCATTGTGGCAGACTTGAGTCAAGTACCGAGTCGGCGCTAAGCGGGATAAAAAATTCGATTTTGCGCGATTGCTTTCCAGTTTCAATTAATTTTTTGATGGCATGTAAAATCATCCAACGATCGAGCGCTTTAGCAGTACCCGTTCTTTCGGCAGCACCCAGGTAATTCTCACGGTAAAATGTTTCTCCGCTTTCAGAGGTCAGTTCAAGGCTCGACAGGTACCTCTCGCCATCTTCTGACTTGATGCTGACTATCGGTTGATACATTGCCTTAATTCGGTTTTTAGCGAGCGCTTCCCTGATCAGATTAGCGGTAGATCCGTCTTCTTCTTCCTGCGTCATCTCACCTTCTTTCGGAATATAGACGCTTGACCTGTTGCCGCCGGATTTTTGTACTTCATCGCAGGTTTTTTCTGCACGGGCGATGATTTCGTTCGGGTTATCGGGGGAATTTTCATCGATGAAACAAACGGCAACACTACAGGTTGCGCTAACCGATTGATTGCCTATTTCTGATATATGCTCTTCCACCAACATTGGGATTTTGGCGGCGAAATCCTCGACCAGCTTCCTGTTTTTAGCGATACCCATGCTTATATAGGAGTAGGCTCCGAATCGCGCTAATATCTGTCCCTCTAACTCGTTCTCCTGCAATATTCTGGCGATATCTGCAATCAAAATATCGCAACCTGAAATACCTATCATGTTGCGTATCGACTGAAAATCATCTATCGAGATGTAGATCAAAGCGTACTGGTGGGCGTTGTTTACCGCCTCAGTGATGGCGCCTTGAAACTTATCTAGAAAGTATTGCCGATTATACAGACCGGTGATTATATCGTGCTGGTGCAGGTAGCTGATTTGTTCTTCCAGTTCTGATGTATCCGTGTTGGAGCGAATCAGTATTTCCGTGCAAGGCTCACCGTCATAGCTGGCTTTTGAAAATTCGAGAGTCGCATTTAGAGGTTCTCCGCTGCTTTGCAACAGCTTCAGTGTGAGTTCATTATGGTCATTCTCATTTTGGCTCAGGTCGCGTAGGAATTTTTTTAGTTTATTCTGTTGTGTGGGATCGACCATGTCGATGATCGGCGTACCCTCCAGTTCGTCAAAATCAACGTTGCCAAACAATTCCATGTAGGATTCGTTGGCGAAAATGTGCATGCCTTCATGAACATAGGCAACAGCATCCCTGGAATTTGCGAGTAATGACTGGCAACGTTTTTCGCTTTCCTGAATTTCGAGCTCCATGTGTGTCGCTTTGCGCCACAGGGCTAAACTATAAGCCTCTCGCTTGATGACCAGGTACAGATGTTCTAAATCATCCGATGAAACTACATCCTGCGCTCCTTCGGAGATCAATTTTACAACGAGTTTTGGTGATGTTTTTTTCACCATCGATACGAGCGCGACATGCCGGCCACATTCACGGATCAGGTGTTGCGCCTGCTGCAGGGTAATGTCAGGCAGGTCATTGGAAAACAATACCAGATCAATGGTTTTGTTGCTCAGGATGTTACCCATGGTTTCGAGGTCATCGGCAAATTCAGCGCGTACCTGCATACCGGCAGCACGCAATGAACTGGTAATTTGTTCTGCCTCGTGAAAGCCATCATATACGATGAGCAGACGGATCAGCTTTTCTGTTTCCAAATTCATACTGGTTTAATGATTTTTAATCGCTTTATCATAACGTAATTTATCTTCCCGTACTGATTTTTTGGCAGAGATTTATCATCGCTGCCCGGCAAAATCGAGTAAGTAGATTGTACCTGTAGGGCCGAATTCATTCGGCCAATAATTCGAAACGCTGCCGGTCGAATAAATTAGACCCTACAGGTATTACTCAATCGGAGGAGGATTTATTTTCAGGTCAGATATATGTCGCGTCAACGGTGAATCCGTTATCATGTCGCTTTTTGGGCGTATGACATGGCCAGTTTTAACACCAGTGAGTTTCGTAGCGGATTAAAAATTATGATCAGTGGGGATCCCTGCGCGATAATAGAAAACGAATTTGTCAAACCCGGTAAAGGGCAGGCCTTCAACCGGGTAAAAATACGCAACCTAAAAACTGGCCGGGTTTTAGACAAAACCTTTAAATCTGGTGAGACGGTCGAGGGGGCGGACGTTATCGATATTAGCATGCAGTATCTCTATAGCGATGGAGAGTTCTGGCATTTCATGGTGCCCGAAACATACGAGCAGCACGCGGCAGATGCAAGCGCGGTGAGCGAGTCGCATCTTTGGCTTAAGGGGCAGGATATGTGCGTGGTTACGCTCTATAATGGAAGCCCGATCGTGGTGACACCACCCAATTTTGTCGAGCTGGAAATAACCGATACCGATCCTGGTCTGAAGGGTGACACGGCACAAGGTGGCACCAAACCGGCCACTCTAGAAACCGGTGCGGTAGTCAAGTTACCGTTATTCCTGGAAATTGGTGAGACAGTGAAGGTAGACACTCGATCGGGCGAATATATTTCGCGGGTAAAAAAGTAGTTACCGCGTTGAGATGAACTGGCGGCCATCAGCTACGCTCGAAACCATTCGAGAAAGAGCCCGGATTTATCAAAAAATTCGGGTTTTTTTTGAAACGCGTGGAATTCTTGAAGTAGATACACCATTACTATCCACCGCGACTAATACCGATGCGCATATCACCTCGATTGAGGCGTCGAATCTCGGGTTGCCTCTATATCTACAAACTTCTCCTGAATTTGCAATGAAGCGCCTGCTTGCCGCGAATACTGGCTCGATCTATCAAATATGCCATGCTTTTCGAGCAGGTGAACAAGGTGGGAGGCATCGCCCTGAATTTACCCTGCTCGAATGGTACCGGACTGGATTCGAATATCAGCGGCTGATGGATGAAATGGAGCAGTTGATCGATTGCCTGAGCGATCGGGAAAATCAATTCCAGCGTATTACTTACCGAGCACTGTTTCTCGATGAAACCGGGATAGATATTAACAGTATAGAATTACCCGAACTTCGGAGGCGCTGCGACAGGCTTTTGCGAGGCACGGATTCCAGCACGCTCGATTTCGATCAGTGTCTGGACCTGTTGATCGCTTTGGTATTAGCGCCCGCCATGCAGGGGTACGTATTCGTATACGACTATCCGCTGTCGCAGGCTGCGCTGGCACGGGTGAGCGAGCGCAACTCCGAAGTTGCCGAGCGTTTTGAACTGTTTCACGATGGGTTGGAGTTGGCGAATGGTTTTTCAGAGTTAACCGATGCGCAACTACAGGGGAAGCGATTCCAGGCAGACAACAGGCAACGTGAAGACAATGCATTGCCTCGATACCCGATCGACCAACGCCTGCTCGCAGCACTTGAAAACGGGTTACCCGAGTGCGCAGGCGTAGCTCTCGGTCTGGATCGGCTATTGATGGTATTGCTGGGCCTGGACTCGATCGATCAGGTCATGAGTTTTATCGATTAGGGGATTATTTTCCTGCCGAAGACGTTTTGTGTGGGGGCCTGGGGAAATGACCGATTAGTTCACCCATTCTAACACTTTGATTCGCGTGCATTTTTTTTAACCATTCCACATTACCAGCGGTGAGCAATATCACCGTTGACCCCATGTTGAAGCGGCCCATTTCCTCGCCTTTTGAGTAGCGTATTTTTGTATGCGAGTAATCGTAATCGTTTATTTTCCTGCCCTTTGGTGGAGTGACCAGGCCACTCCATACGGTTTCGATCGCGGCAACATTAATCGCGCCGACCAGTACCATGGCTAGCGGTCCAGCTCCGGTTGCAAACAGGCATACCACGCGCTCGTTGCGGGCAAAGATCCGTGGAATTGTGCGTACTGTCCACGGCGCTACGCTAAACAGGCGCCCCGGTACATGGATCATTTTTTTCAACTCGGCATCGAGTGGCATGTGTAGGCGATGGTAATTATTCGGTGCCAGGTAAATCGTCGCAAAGCGTCCATTCTTGAAATAATTCGCCATGGTTTGATCGCCCCCGAGTAACTCGAGGGCAGTGTAGTCATGACCCTTGGCCTGAAATATATGCCCCTGTTCGATATTGCCAGCCTCGGAAACGGTGCCATCAGCGGGGCTTGCTACCATGTTTTTTCCGGCAACCACCGGGCGTGTTCCGCTTTTCAGATCGCGTGTGAAAAATTCGTTAAAGGTTTTGTAAGCCTTGATATTTTCGTAAGTCGCATCGCTCATATCAACCTTAAATCTGCGGATAAACCACCGGATCATTGGTGGCACGAATGGCCCTTTTAAGCGCGTAATAAAATAAATCAACCTGGAAATTAAATGATGAGGTAGTATAAAAAACAGTCCGATTTTGAATATTTCTTTTTTACTCAGTTTGATTGAGTCACTCATCGCTATTTCCTGACCTTCATCGGTACCGCTCTCTTATTTCCATTGTCAAAAATCAAAGTCACTGTTACCTCGTCTCCGGGTGATAGATGCTGCAATGGATTCATCAACATCAGATGTAGGCCACCCGGTTTCAGAGGCAGCGTTTCGCCAGCCTTAATCGAAACAACATCGACTGGTCGCATACTCATCATGCCATCTTTATCAACACTTTCGTGAATTTCTATACGGGAAAATGTCTCACTTTCGACCGATACGATAGTGAGCTCTACGTTGCCATTATTGGAAAGGATCATATAACCGGCCCGCATGGGTATAGCAGGTGGCAGATTTCTGATCCAGGCATCGGTGACCAGCAGATCATCTGCAGCAACGGTTAGCGAAGTAAAAAATAAGGTAATAATGGCCAGACGCATAATCATGAGTTGTTTAAGTCCTGTGAGTAAGTCCTGTGCAATGATCTTGCACAGATCACTCGCAAAAGTACCGCTATGATGCGGTGTGTTAAGTAGGCCATGGTATTCATACCACCGGTTTAATTAGGTTTGGGAGGGTATGCCTGATCTCTATGCCGAGCCGGTATCTGGTTTATAGTGTAGAATTCGATACATTATATTTTAACTGGTTCGAAACTCAACGTGGCCGACTCAAAAGCGCCAAAGGCATTAAACACTATTCGAGATTTCATCCGTTGGGGCAGTAGTGAATTCAATCGGCAAAGTCTGACCTTCGGCCACGGCTTTGTCAGTGCAATCGACGAGGCGAAGTACCTGACTTTGTATGCACTTGACCTGGATTTTGACTGGCCGGAAGCCTACTTCGATTGCGCCTTGACGGATGAAGAGCGAGAGAAGGTGGCAGATATCCTCAAATTGCGTGCTAGCTCGAGGCAACCTGCTGCCTATATCACGCACGAGTCCTGGTTTTGCGGCCTCAAGTTTTATGTCGATGAACGGGTTCTGGTGCCGCGCTCGCCGATTGCCGAATTAATTGCAAACCGATTTGAACCATGGGTGGATAGCGCCCAGATCACTCGAATTCTGGATCTGTGCACCGGTTGTGCCTGTATCGCGATTGCCAGCCAGTACGCTTTTCCAGATGCCGAAGTTAGTGCTTCGGATATCTCCCCCAGTGCGCTGGAAGTGGCACGTATCAACTGCCGTAATCACAATTTAGACGATCGATTAAAGTGCTACGAATCGGACCTGTTAGACCAGATTCCGCCTGTGCAATTTGATGTCATCGTCAGCAACCCTCCGTATGTCGATGCTGAAGATATGGCGGCTCTGAGTGACGAATTTCGTTTCGAGCCCGATATAGGGCTGGCGGCTGGAAGCGACGGCCTTGCACTGGTCGATCGCATATTGACGCAGGCCGGTGATTACTTGAGTGATAACGGTGTCCTGATTATAGAGGTCGGTAATTCTCAGGCTGCGATGATGGAGAAATATTCGTTTTTACCAATGATCTGGCTTGATTTCGAGTTTGGCGACGGTGGTGTATGCTGTATTCAGTCGCAGGATCTCAAGCAGCAATTTCAAAATATTTCTCTGGCGACAGATCAACTGGCAGTGGTGCAACAGGGTAATTCTACTTAAGCGAGGCAGGCGATGGCATGGTGGGGCAAGGCGCTCGGTGGCGCATTTGGTTTTATGATCGGCGGACCTTTGGGCGCACTCATGGGGATCGCCTTTGGGCACAATTTTGATCGAGGATTCAAAGGCCTGGGCGATTCCAATTGGCAAGGAGCCGACCAGGGTCGGGTTCAGGCAGCCTTTTTTACCGCTGCTTTTTCAGTTATGGGATATATTGCCAAGGCGGACGGTAAGGTAACGCCAGACGAAATTAAACTGGCCCAGGCGGTGATGAGTCATCTGGGTCTGCCTGCCGAAATGCGGGAATCGGCGAAAAAGTTGTTCAATGAAGGTAAATCGAGCGATTTTCCACTCGATGAAGTACTCGATCAGTTCAAAAAGGAATCCCGCCGTCGCACCACCCTGATCCAGATGTTTTTAGAGATTCAGTTACAGGCTGCCTACGCCGATGGCGTCATGCATCCCTCCGAAAGAAAGGTACTCAACCATATATGCCAACGTTTGGGATTTCCACCTGCCCACCTCGATCGCATGGAAGAAATGCTCAAGGCTGGATTTGGTGGTGGCTATCGACACGCGAAATCGCCTCAGACCTCGCTAGAAGACGCGTACAAGTTGATGGGTATTGATAGATCTACTAGCGACGGCGACCTGAAAAAGGCCTATCGTCGTCTGATGTCGCAACATCATCCCGATAAGCTGGTGGCTAAGGGTTTGCCAGATGAAATGATCAGGGATGCTACGGAGAAAACCCAGCAAATTAAAAGTGCTTACGAAACCGTACGCGAATCCCGAGGAATATGAACTTAGCTGCATATTGATATACGGCCAGGCAGGTCTCTTAGCGCCAATGAAAAAATTGTATACCCATGAAAATCGCCTGATTATCTACAACCTGAAGAATGTATTACAGGAGTCGGGGATTGCGAGTCAGGTTTTCAACGAATATGCATCCGGTGGTGTCGGAGATCTGGCTACTTTTGATACCTGGCCCGAATTATGGGTGACGCATAGTAACCAGTTTGATCGGGCGGAATCTATACTACGCAATATTGTATCTGATCACTGCGGGCAGGAATGGTATTGCAGGGGTTGTCAGGAAAAAAATGACGCCGCTTTCGAGCTATGCTGGAACTGCGGTATGATCAGTCCATAAAAGAGGGCATCTTTATGAAAAATTTATTACCGATTCTGGCCGTTTTAACGGGAGTTGTCGCTTTTGAAACCCCAGCCTTTTCTGGCGAAGTCACCATCGTAGATGTCGCGGTGAGCTGTACGACCGATTGCAGGTTTTCCGTGACCTTGCTGCACGAGGATGAAGGCTGGGAACACTATGCTAACCAGTGGGATGTCGTGACGCTCGATGGCAAACTAATAAAATCCCGGGTGTTAGTCCATCCGCATGTGGACGAGCAACCCTTTACGCGCTCACTCTCTGGGGTCAGTATTCCGCCAGGAGTCAAAGCGGTTAAGATTCGAGCAAGGGACATAAAACATGGATATTCCAGTCAGGAATACACGGTAGAATTGAGCCGCTGATTAGCGGGCCAGGCCTGCTTGCTAACCAGGAGCGAGCAGTCGAAAGGCCAGTGTCTCACTGGTGCACCATGAGCATGTCCAGTGATCTCGAATCTTTATTCCGGGTTGTTCCATCCAGTCGCGAAATCCCTATAATACACCGTCTGATGTTGGTCGCTGGATTCCAGCCTAAGCCAGCAAATAAACTATTTTTTACCTCACAGGAATACGAATATGAATGCGCCACTCACTAACTCTGCCTTACTGGAGAAAGACCAGGGACACATGATTCATCCGTTGCATCACACTGCGGGACATGCCGCAGGCAAGGTTTGGGTAAGCGCGCAGGGTTCACACCTAATCGATGCCGACGGAAATCGATTTATCGATGGCCTGTCCTGCCTTTGGAATATGAATGCCGGGCACGGACGCAATGAACTGGCCGATGCTGCAGCGGCGCAAATGCGTGAAATGGCTTTTTGTTCGAGTTACGCCGGAAGTTCCAACCTGCCCGCGATAAAACTCGCAGAACGTCTGTCGGAGATATGTTATCCACAGATTAACAATTTTTATTTCACCTCGGCTGGTGGTGAAGCGACCGATAGTAATATTAAGCTGGCTCGTTGGTACTGGAAGGCCATGGGACAACCGGATAAAACCAGGGTAATCAG
>CAZJEJ010000004.1:0-10521 GCA_964544945.1 uncultured Gammaproteobacteria bacterium
CGCAAGTATAAATTGACCTATGTCATGGGCATTCCGCTAGCGTTGATTATCCTGCCTGTTATGGCTGGTTTGATCGCGGTTAGATTCCACCGAAAACTGGTACAGGAACGGAAAGTGCAAGTGAGCGGTGTTCCTGGTGTAACTATATTTTACCAAACCTCAGGATAACGCAATGCTCAACCTGTTAGATCATGACGAAGCCGACCCTACAGTGCCCCTGTTTCGGCTGGCATTTCGACCTTTCTTTCTCGGTGGTGTCTTATTTTCACTACTTGCACTGAGTCTGTGGGCAATATTCTGGATGGCGGGACTCACATGGATTCCCTATGGCGGCTGGATCTGGTGGCACGCCCACGAAATGATATACGGGTTTGTGGTCGCCATCATGACTGGTTTCCTGTTAACAGCGGTTCAAAACTGGACGGGGCAGCCGAGTATTACCGGCTGGTCACTGGCGGGCCTGTTCACACTCTGGTTGTTGCCTCGTGGCTTACTGCTATACCCAACAAATACATTCCTCGCTTCGCTGCTTCCCTGGCTGGACCTGGCATTCCTGCCTGTCGTCGCCTGGGTGATGGGTAGAATTCTTTGGCGCGCCCGACAGTTGGTCAATCTTGTATTTGTGCCAATATTGCTATTGCTAACTATTTCTAATGCTAAAATGCACTGGGCCGTGGCACAGGGCGATGCCATGTTATTCAAAGATGCCGCCGAAAGTGCTATTTTTATAATCGTGTTCGTAATGGTAGTGATAGGTGGTCGAGTGATTCCATTTTTCACGGCGAATGGGACGGACACACCCAGGGTTTTACCCAATCCGGTGATAGAAATACTGTCTTTGGGCTCGGTAGCCCTGTTGGCTTTGTTACATTTATTTAGCCTGATCCAGCACCTATCTCCGCTGATAGTAGCAGGCCTGTTTATGGTGGCAGGACTGGCTCATCTGCTACGTTTTATACGCTGGCGTCCGTGGATTACTTACAAAGAACCCCTGCTTTGGTCATTACACTTCGCCTATCTGTTTATAACAATCGGTCTTATTCTGAGTGCACTGCGTTATGCGGGTTTAAGCCTGGACGTGTTGGGTAGGTTTTCAGCTTCGTACCCCACCATATTGCACAGTTTTACCCTCGGGGGTATGGGTCTGTTGATCCTGGCGATGATGTCCCGAATTTCGCTGGGGCACACGGGTCGGCCGCTGGTTGTGAATCCCTGGTTTAGTATCAGCTTTCTACTAATCATCGCAGCTTATGCGTATCGTGTCTGGTTACCGTTAATCTCACCCTCCGCCAGTCATTACTCAAGCTATCTGCTCAGCATTATTTTATGGTTGTTTGGCTATGGATTATTTTTAATTGTCTATTTACCTATCCTCAGCAAACCTCGTGTAGATGGTCGACCGGGTTAATGCCTGGTAATGGCGAATTCGATTTGGCCAGGTTAATTCCTCACCCTCTCGACGACGCCAGCCCTCACCGGCCTCGGCATACCAGTGTTATTCTACATTTTCCACCAGGTACCACGGCTCCAGGCAACTATCGAAGCAGAATTAATATTTCATATGAAATTGATCTATATCAATTATTTTTTATTTTGATGCTGTAACATAGTCTTTAAGCGAAAAACTGGGAGTAGGTTATGAGCATACTGACAATTGCGATCATGGGTGCACTGCTATTAGCTATTGCTGTAATGGGAGCCGGGGTCTGGTCAATGGTTCATGGTGGAGAGTTCGATAAGAAGCATTCAACCTCTTTTATGTTTGCCCGGGTTGGTATGCAGGCACTCGCGGTATTGCTTGTGTTTTTAGCTCTTTACATAACAAGTAGCTAGCGAGCAGTTAAAGTACCCAGGTTCGATCGACAGACCGATACACCAATTTACACACATTCGATTCGCTCAAATCGAGCGCAAGCCCAGCGTTACCACTGATATCATCGATTCACATCGCTTGTAGGGGCAGGATTGCCTGATATTTAACGGTGTATCCTCTGTTCCTTAGGTGTCGAAAGGGTATATCATTTGGCCTTCTCAATAATAATATACAGAGCTGTTAGAAGGATAATGAGACCTCATGAAGCATGTCTAATTTAATCAAGGTATATTCCACTGATCTAAAGGTAGGCATGTATGTTTCTAAACTGGACCGACCCTGGTTAGACTCACCGTTTTTATTACAGGGTTTTTATGTAAAAAACAGTGAGGATATAGAAGTAATTTGTAATCACTGTGACTTTGTTTTTGTCGATAACAACAAGTCGAGCTTGCGAGCAACGGAGAAGAAATCAGCCGAAACTGGAAATAGCTATGATCTCCAGGCGTTAATGCCTGACAGGAATCTTCAGGCATATACCGATACAGTCAGCTATAAAACAGAAGCGCCAGATGCCCGGGAAGCGGTTTCGAATCTCTCGGATTGTCTACAGGATATATTATTCGGCAAGGAGAAAGGTGGCCCGCTGGAAATAGCGAGGATCAAGCAAGCAGTAGAGCCAATGGTAGAGTCGGTAAGCCGCAATCCAGACGCCTGTATCTGGTTAGCGCGGATGAAACAACAGGATAACTATATCTACGAACACTCGCTCGGATCCTCTATATGGGCGGTCGCACTGGGACGACAACTGGGCTTACCCAGGAAAGACCTGAAATCCCTGGCAATCGGCGGCCTGTTATTTGATGTTGGCATACTGAGACTGGATGTCGATCTTTTAAAAGTCAATCGTCGCCTGACATTCAAAGAACGCAATATAATGAAAAAGCATGTCGAGATCGGTGTCAGCCTCCTGGAGGAAGGTGGGATGATGAGCCAGGATATTCTTGATATGGCAGCCCACCATCACGAGCGCCACAACGGCGAAGGTTATCCCAATGGACTCATGGGAGATGAAATTCCAGTATTTGCCCGAATAGCTGCAATAGTCGATTGTTACGATGCCATTACAAGTAACCGAAGTTACTCCAAAGCCATGCCACCCTCATTGGCGATTAAGCAGCTTTACGAGTGGAAAGACATTTACTTTCAGGGCGAGCTCATAGAGGAGTTTATTCAGGCTATCGGCATTTATCCAGCTGGCACATTGGTTGAATTAACCTCCGGTGAGATTGCGATTGTGGTCGCGGAGTCCCGCTCCCGGCGTTTACGCCCACAGCTGATGGTATTGCTAGGTGGTGATAAAAAACCTTTAGACGAAATCAAATTTATCGATTTGATGAAGATTACCCATGCCGACGATGGAAAACAGCTCGATATCATAAATAGTCTGAAACCCAATGCCTACGGCATAGATATAAGCGCAATAGAGTTATAGGAGAATACTGGTTGAATTCGCTTCCAGCAATCGAACGCCAGAAATTCTTATACTCACTGTCCCAGTATATTGACGCCACGGTAAAAGACGATAACACCCTCGGACTATTACTGGTTGATATCGTCAATTTAACGCAAATCAACCACACCTATAAATTCACCCACGGCGACCAGGCATTGTGCCATTGTTATACCAGGCTGCTATCGATAAGCCGTATGCCTGACACCGTATTTCGCGTGGGAGACCGAAAGTTTGTATTTATTCTTCCCGCTTTGAAGAACCCCTCTTTTATTGCACTGGCATTAAACAAGGTGAACAAAGTTTTACAGGAAGACTTCGTGATCGATAACAAGGGCGTGCAACTCGATATAAAAATTGGCATTGCCCTAAATCAGGGTGCCAGATTCGGCTCAGAGGAAACTTTACAATTAGCCGAGAGCTCATTAAAGAAGGCCAAAACCACTAACGATTCATTTAGTTTACCCACCCCCGAAAATGAAAGGCAAGAAACACAGGTTCTCGAAAAACTATTCGAAGACAAATTAAAAACCAATGATTTCGAGCTTCACTACCAGCCTAAAGTTAATTTGTTGACCGGTGAAATCGAAAGTGCCGAAGCCTTATTACGATGGCAAATACCGGGCGAGGGTTATGTCTCGCCGGAAGTGGCGGTAGCATTAGCGGAAAAAACAGGGCAAAGCTTCACCTTGACCAAATGGGTCATGCATACCGCGATTCGCCAACTCAAAGACTGGGAAAAACGGGGCCTGTCGCTATCGATCGCTATCAACATTCCCGCCAACCTGATACAGGAGCCTGAACTATTTACCCTGGTGCAGGATTCACTGGCAATCTGGGGCGTCATTAAAAGCCAGTTAACCCTGGAAATAACCGAATCAGCGGTAATCGAAGACAAGGAATCCGGATTCGATAGCCTTTCGAAGCTCAAAGACTTTGGTATCAAGCTTTCCATCGATGATTTTGGCACCGGTTATTCATCACTGTCTTACTTTAAAAAAATACCCGCTAACGAATTGAAGATAGACAAGAGCTTCGTGCTCAATATGCTAACGAGTTCAGAAGACCAACAAATTGTGAAAATTATCGTCGACATTGCCCACGTATTTGGCCTGCGACTGGTGGCCGAAGGTATCGAAGACCAGCAAACATACGATCACCTGAAAGAATTAGGTTGCGATTATGGACAGGGCTATCATATATCCAGGCCATTGCCTGCCGATGAATTTTATAAATTTGTTCAAACGCGAAAATCAGCATGAAACACCTTCCTGTTGAATACCAGGAGATTTACCATGACCCCGCTTACTAGCGAACAGATACTGGGGCGCCTGATCGGTTTCGATACCACGAGTACCACCTCTAACCTCGAGCTAATCGATTTTATTCGTGATTATCTCGACGATTTTTCGGTTGTCTCCCGCCTCGTTCATAGCGACGATCAAACTTGCGCCAACCTGTACGCGACTATCGGCCCCGAGGATATCGGTGGTGTCATGTTATCCGGGCACACCGATGTGGTGCCAACCACCGGGCAAAACTGGAATAGCGATCCGTATCGAATCAAATCCGACGACCGGGCATTTTTCGGGCGTGGTACCTGCGATATGAAAGGGTTTATCGCCTGTGCACTCGCTGGGGTGCCACAGATGGTGGCCCAGCCATTGAGGACCCCTATACACCTGGCTTTTTCCTACGATGAGGAAATCGGCTGCGTCGGGGTTAAGAAACTGATCGACGCGATGAGAGATTTTGAAGTAAAACCGCGAATCGGCCTGATTGGTGAACCCACCGATATGAAAATGGTGCCTGGTCACAAAGGCAAAGCTGCGTTTCGGGTCGACGTGACAGGTTCCTCCTGTCATTCGGCTTACATTTCGAGCGGAGTCAACGCGGTCGAATACGCTGCCGAATTAATTTCATTTATCCGCAATATGAACCGCAAAGTCCAGCAACGCCAGCCGATCGACGATGCTTACTCGGTTCCACATTCCACCTTCCATGTCGGCAATATCAATGGCGGTACAGCACTCAACATAGTACCTGAACGGTGTCAGTTTGAATTTGAGGTACGAAACCTGCCACAGGATGAACTCGATGATCTGGTGCACGAAATCAAACATTACGCGATGGATAAATTGTTGGCAGATATGCAAACCCGATTCGAAAAAAGCGACATTCGGTTCAGCCCTATTTCGCACTACCCCGGTCTGCTCACCGATATCGGTTCGACTGTGATCGAATACACGCGCTCTATCAACCCGGTGAATGAAATCGGCGACAAGGTCAGCTTTGGTACCGAAGCCGGTTTATTCGATCAGCAACTCGGCATCAATAGCGTTGTCTGCGGACCGGGCAGTATCGATCAGGCCCACAAACCGGATGAATTTATCACTCGCGAACAAGTGCAATACTGTGATCGCCTGATAACCAATTTGATCAATCGATGCAACGCAGCTTTCCCAAACTGACGCTCGGCTGGCGCGAGTGGGTGTCTTTACCCGAGCTCGGGTTACCCGCGCTCAAGGCAAAAATTGATTCGGGTGCAAAAACCTCGGTTTTGCACGCGTATCACACCGAACGCTACGAGGCGGATGGCGTCGATATGGTGACATTTCTGATTCACCCGATACAGAAAAACTACGATTTTTACGTCGAATGTCACGCACCGATCATCGATCATCGCGAAGTCAGCGATTCGGGTGGTCACAGGGAAATGCGATACGTAATCGAGAGCAATATCCTCATTGGTACGACCAGTTGGCCAATTGAAATAAGCCTGACAAACCGTGATACTATGCGATTTCGAATGCTACTCGGGCGCCGTGCGATAGAAAACAGGGCTATTATCGAACCCGCTGCATCTTATCTGAACGGCAAATTATATCCGCGCAAACTGTATCAGCTTTAATTGGAATAGCAGGTATGAAATTAGCATTACTATCGAGAAACCGAAAACTGTATTCTTCCCGGCGTATTATCGAAGCGGCGGAAGAAAGGGGTCACGAAATCCAGGTTATCGACGTATTGCGCGCCTACATGAATATTGTATCCCATAAACCTTCCGTACATTACAAGGGAGAAATACTCGAGGGCTTCGATGCTGTGATTCCTCGCATCGGTGCCTCGGTGACCCACTACGGCACAGCGGTTTTGCGTCAGTTCGAAGTGATGGGCGTATCGCCGTTGAATGAATCGGTCGCGATAACGCGTTCGCGCGACAAGCTCCGATCGCTGCAGTTATTATCGCGCAAGGGTATCGGTATGCCGCTGACAGGCTACGCCAGCAAACCTGACGATATCAAGGACGTGATTAAAATGGTCGGTGGTGCCCCGCTAGTGGTCAAGCTGTTACAGGGAACCCAGGGTATCGGTGTGGTGCTGGCCGAAACCCAAAAAGCTGCCGAAAGCGTTATCGAAGGATTTATGGGCGTAAAAGCCGATATCCTGATCCAGGAATTTATCAAGGAAGCCGGCGGTTCTGATATCCGCTGTTTCGTCATCGACGGCAAGGTTGTAGCAGCGATGAAACGCCAGGCAGCGAAAGGTGAGTTTCGTTCCAACCTTCATCGCGGTGGTACCTCGAGCCTGATTAAAATCACCCCGGAAGAACGCTCGACCGCAGTGCGCGCTGCCAAAATTATGGGGCTAAATGTGGCAGGTGTCGACCTGTTGCGCTCTAACCATGGGCCGGTGGTAATGGAAGTGAATTCGAGTCCCGGGCTGGAAGGGATCGAACGTGCAACAAGCAAGGACGTTGCCGGCATGATGATTAATTATATCGAAAAAAGTTGTAAACCAGGTAAAACCAGTACGCGCGGTAAGGGTTAATCGCCATGAGCCTCATCACCTGATGCGAGCTGAAATAGAGATAGCAGGGGCCATAGTGAAGCCTGGCACGCGCCAGTCGATCGACATTCCGCTCCCCAGCTACTACACCCATACCAGTGCGTGCATGCCCATCCATGTAGTCCATGGGCGTAATCCCGGCCCCTGTCTATTGGTCTGTGCGGCGATACATGGAGATGAAATCAACGGGGTCGAAATCGTGCGTCGAATTCTGCTACACAAGTCGATCGACAGCATTAAGGGAACCCTGATCGCGATCCCAATCGTGAACGTATTCGGGTTTGTCTCCAAGTCGCGTTACCTGCCTGACCGCAGGGATTTAAACCGATCGTTTCCAGGCTCAGAAACCGGATCGATGGCCTCTCGCCTCGCAAACGTACTTATGACCGAGGTAATACCGCATTGCACTCATGTCGTCGATTTGCATACCGGAGCAGTAAACCGCGAAAACCTGCCACAGATCCGTGCCAAGGTGATAGATGAACCCGAAACCGAGGCCATGGCGCGCGCTTTCGGTGTGCCGGTAATATTAAATTCTGAATTGCTCGACGGTTCGTTTCGCATGGCTGCGCGTGCATACGAAATCCCGGTGATATTATACGAAGCTGGTGAAGCCCTGCGCTTCGACGAAGTGGCTATTCGCGCCGGTGTAAAAGGCGTGCTCGGCGTGATGTCGCACCTGGAAATGCGCAGGAAAAGCCGCGCACACAGTCTAACCAACTGCCTCATCGCCAACACCAGCCATTGGGTACGCGCACACCAGAGTGGCATCCTCCGCTCGCTGGTTGCAAACGGTGCAAAGGTAGAACTCGACGAAGTGCTCGCGTATATCAATGATCCCCTGGGTGAAGTTAGCGAACCTCTTTTGAGCCCGATCGCTGGAATTGTGATTGGGAAAACCAATCTACCGCTGGTGTTTGAAGGCGAAGCGGTATTCCATATTGCCAGGTACGAAGAATTCGCCGAGGAAATGTCCGGTCATATTGAAGCCTACCAGGACGAACTCGACCCACTTAGCGGCAATAGCGTTAGCGAAGAACCACCACTGGTTTAAGGAACCTCCGATCTATTCGTGAACTCGCATCTTGAAGTCAAAACCCAACGCTTCTTCGTTATTAATCTTCGTAATAGCTAGCTAAAGCTGGCCCCATGAGCGCAGCGATTGCTTTGGGTCTTACGCGCGATTAACGCCTTGAATCGACGAATTTTGATTTTCAATCTGCTTCCCCCAGAATAAATCAGAGGTTCCTTAATTTCTTTTCAGGCGTTTTCGGTGGACAGGATCGATGGTACACGCTCGACGGCCTCTTCTCTGATAGGCCAATGAACCACGGCAGCAAAAATACCGAGCGCGACGCCTAACCACCAGACGATGTCATAGCTTCCTGTTTGGTCATACAGGACACCACCCATCCATACGCCGAGAAATGAGCCCAGTTGATGCGATAAGAAAACGATGCCACTGAGCATACCGAGGTATCGAGTTCCAAACATGACCGCTACCAGGCCATTTGTTGGCGCTACGGTAGAAAGCCAGAGGATACCGATCACTACCGAAAAAAGAACAACCGTAGTTGGCGTAGCCGGGATGAGCAAGAAAACAGTAATGGCTATCGATCGCGCGATATAGATGAAAGACAGGAGTATCGGCTTGGAATAGCGTTGACCGATAATGCCCGAGGCCAACGACCCAATGATATTGAAAAACCCGATCAGACTAATAGCAACCACCGCCCAACGAGCCTCAATTCCAAGATCGCTGATATAGGCAGGGAAATGTGCGGTAATAAAAGCGACCTGGAAACCACAGACAAAAAACCCTGAAGTCAATAGTAGATAACCCTTATGCGCAAACGCCTCCTTCAATGCCTCGGCAAACGATTGCTCGAATTCGGCACTGGCGAATTTTGACGTGGACGAATTTCCGCGTAACGGAATCGCTAGCACCGGTATAATCAACATAATCAAACTGAGCACGAGAAGGCTATCTGACCAACCCATGGAATCAATCAAGCCTTTAGATATTGGGGCGTATAAAAACATGCCTGCCGACCCGGCCGCGGTACCCAGGCCAAATACAATCGAACGATTCTCAGAACTCACCAGGCGGGCCAGCGCTGCCAAAATGACACCAAACGAACAGGCGGCAACACCCAGTCCCACCAGGATACCACCCCCAATATACAACCACACAGGGGCGAAGGCGAAGGCCATAGTCACCAGGCCGGCAATATACAAAGTAGCGCCAACCGTGAGCACACGCCAGGTGCCATAGCGGTCTGCAATAGCACCAAAAAAAGGTTGCCCGAGACCCCAGCTTAGATTTTGAAGGGCCATCGCAAGCGCGAATGTCGTCCTGTCCCACCCCGTGTCCAGTAACATCGGTAATTGAAAAAACCCCATCGCCGAGCGCGGCCCAAATGCGATCAACGAAATAATAGAGGCACACGTAATGGCAATTATCGGAATTCTGTTAACCCTGGGTGCTTTAGTACTCAATACATTGCTCGGCTGTGTTTTAAATTGGCAGGGGTTTCTTTCGACAATTGCTCCTTGCACTGTTCTAATAAGTGACATCCATGTAACGATCGACCATCTTAGCAAAGCAATGAAATGATGAAAATTAAAATACTCTCGACCGGCGGCACCTTTGACAAAATCTACTACGATGCGAAGAGTGATTTCCATATTGGCGACCCGATGGCGATACCAATTCTTGAAGAGGCCAACGTCACTTTCGACTACGAGGTGGAATCGATTCTACAAAAAGACAGTCTCGAGATAAACGACGATGATCGCGATATTATTCGCCAGAAAGTGCAGAGTGATGACTGCGCTAAAATCATCATAATCCATGGTACCGATACCCTCTTAAATACCGCGATGTGCCTGCTCAATATCCAGGGCAAAACTATAGTCATTACGGGTGCTATGCAACCAGCCCGAATGCGCTACAGCGATGCTGCTTTTAATCTGGGGGTTGCGACCAGTGCCGTTCAGGTATTGAATCCCGGTATTTACGTGGCAATGAACGGAAAGATATTCGACCCGCGAAGCACCAGAAAAAATGTCGCACTAAGTCGCTTTGAATCGACACCATAAAAAAGACTCCACTCGCAATCGAATGGGTAGATTATCCTGGTAGGGTCGAATTCATTCGACCGATCGTGTTTTCTCGTAGGGCAGAGAATGACGCCCTGTGCGTAATATGTCGTAGCACAGGGTGACCTCATTGCCTCCAACTATTTTTGGTCGAATAAATTTACCCCCGCATAATTAGAGGAAGAGCCAAAAATAAATTTTTACAAAGTCAATATTTCCGAGTCAAACTTGACGCCTTGGCGAT
>CAZJEJ010000004.1:10621-42790 GCA_964544945.1 uncultured Gammaproteobacteria bacterium
AAAATAAATTTTTACAAAGTCAATATTTCCGAGTCAAACTTGACGCCTTGGCGATAAAACATTACAACATCAGTTCGCTTACCTGGAATAGCAATAGCCCCTTAACATGACCACCCGATCGATCGCCAAAATTATTTTACCTATCCTGATTATTGCAATTGCGGTCGGCGTATTTCAGCGCTTAAAAGCCAGCAAACCAGAAAGAGAGAAGCCTGAACTGAAGGAAAAAGTCTGGCAGGTCGAGGTCATACCAGCGTTAATACAAAGCCTCAAACCGAGCCTGACGCTTTATGGTCAGGTCGAATCGCCTGAACTGCTACAGGCTGCCGCCCCCGGCGCAGGCATTATTAGCGAGGTGCTGGTACAAAACGGATCCCGGGTAAAAAATGGCCAGTTTCTGATTAAGATGGATCGGCGAGATTTCGAGTACGAACTGGTACAGGCCGAATCCGACCTGCGAGATATAAAAAACCAGATTAGCGAGTTGCAGATACGTCACCGCTCCAACCAGATAGCACTGGAAACCGAACGTGAGCTACTACAACTGGCCGAACAGGAAGTGCAACGCATGCAAAAGCTGCAAAAGCAACAACTCGGATCCGATTCGGCTCTCAATGAAGCGCGAAGTACGCTAGGTCGAGAACGATTATCGGTGATATCTCGCGAACTCGAAATCGACAGTTTTCCGGTGCAAATGGGGAAGCTGGAGGCTATGCGAGATCGTAACCGCTCGAAGCTCAGGGACGCCAATCTTATGATCGAGCGTAGCGAAGTAATCGCGCCATTCGATGGCATAATTAACGCCACAGCGGTTTCAGTCGGCGACCGCGTGGACACGGGGCAGACTCTGATATCCTTGTATCCAACCGGTAGTCTCGAAGTTCGTGCCCACATACCAGCGCGTTATATCTTCCAGGTTCAACAGGCACTTGCCAGTGGGGAAACTCAACTGGCCAGGCTGGCGACCCCTGGAGGAAACCTGTGGTTACCGCTAAAGCGCCTGGCTGGAGAAGCTGCGCCGTCTGGAATCGACGCCTACTTTGACGCTGGCGAAACAAACCAGGATCTTCGCCCTGGCGCCTTGCTGACGCTAGATTTAACCCTGTCCAGGCAAGATGACGTAATCGCAGTGCCTTATCAGGCTATCTATGGTAACTCCAGGCTTTATCTGCTTAGGGATAATCGCCTGCAAGGAATAAACGTGAAAACCGAAGGCCAATTTCGCGATAAAACCGGCGATGCCTTCATACTGGTACGAAGCGACCAGATTAACCAGGACGACATTATCGTTGTCACTCATTTGCCTAACGCAGTTAGTGGTCTGAAGGTCAGGAGTTCAGGTGATGAAGCATCGCAATGACCTTCTAGGACTGTTAGCCAACCATCGCGTCGCACCCAATTTGCTCATGGCCATGATGCTTTTGGCTGGCGTGATTGCACTAAAAAACCTCAACATTCAGTTCTTTCCCAATTTCAAGCTGGGTTCGATCTCGGTCTCGACAATCTGGAGTGGCGCGAGTTCCGAGGATATCGAAACTGGCATCACCATCCCGCTGGAGCAACGTCTCCGTAACGTCGATGAGCTCAAGGAAATGTCATCATCTTCTGCCTCGGGGGCATCCGGCATTGCGCTCGAATTTAACGAGGGCGCAAATATGATCCTTGCGCTGGACAACGTTAAAAAACAGGTCGATGATTTCACCAACCTGCCCGACGATGCTGAAATACCCAAGGTTACCCTGGCCGTGCGATACGAATCCGTCGCCAGGTTACTCATCAGCGGCCCTGACAAGCTCGACGAATTACGAACTATCGCTCGCCGGTTCGAACGCGAATTGCTTGCACGAGGAATAGACAAGATAGAAATCCAGGGATTACCTCAGGACACGATACAGATTTCAGTTTCGGCAGAGCAAATGCAACAACTGGGCCTCGGATTGAAAGACCTGGCGCAACGTATCAATAACGCGAGCCAGGATTTGCCAGCGGGCCTGATTGGCGAGAATGACGGAACCAGGGAAATTCGCAGCAGAAATCAACGAAGAACACCGCTGGAGTTCGAGAGTTTAAATGTAGTAAGCGAGCAGGATAAAAGTATCAAGCTGGGCGATATCGCGGATATCAAACGCCAGATCAAATCCGCATCCCCATTTATTACAGTCGGAGATAAAACCGCCGTGGTCATGGTGTTACGTCGAAACGAGGACGGTGACTCACTCGAATCGGCACAAATACTTCGTGAGTGGCTCGACGAGACCAGGCCAACCCTGCCGCCAACAATTCAGATACAACTATTCAACGAACGCTGGGAATTAATCAAGGACCGGATCTTGCTGTTGCTTAAAAATGGTGGGGGCGGGCTGGTGTTGGTGCTACTCATACTATATTTGTTTCTCTCGACGCGCGTGGCATTTTGGGTGGCGGTCGGCATCCCGGTATCTTTTATGGCGACACTGGCGGTGTTGTACCTGGTGGGAGGAAGTATCAACATGATTAGCCTGTTCGCGTTGATCATGGCCCTGGGTATCATTGTCGACGATGCGATCGTGGTGGGAGAAGATGCCCAGGCACACTACGACATGGGCGAAGATCCTTTGAAAGCGTCCGAGGGCGGTGCGCGACGAATGCTACCACCGGTACTGGCTTCCTCGTTGACTACGATTGCAGCTTTTCTCCCGCTGATGTTCATCGGGGGGCACATGGGTAATATCATGCTGGCGATTCCGGTGGTTATCGTATGCGTCATTATTGCTTCGTTAATCGAAAGCTTCCTGATACTACCCGGCCATTTACGCCACGCTTTTGTTCACGCACACAATAAACCGCCATCGCGCATCAGGAACCATCTCAATCAGGGATTCGAAACCTTTCGGGATCGCCTGTTTAGACCCTTAGTCCGTATTGCCATCGAGTTTCGCTGGACCACGATCGCGAGTGCAATTGGTTTTCTGCTTTTTGCCGCCGGCCTGTTTTTGGGCGGTAAAACCGGCTGGCAATTTTTTCCATCACCGGAATCGACAACGGTATACGCTAATGTACGATTTGTGGCGGGAACCTCACGAGAAACAGTCGACAAATTTTTGCTACAGATCGAGACAGAATTGCAAAATACGATAAAATCTTACGATGAAAAAATCGTATCCACCTACTATACGATGCACTCTTCCTCGTCGGGTCGGGGGCGTGCGATTTCCGGCGAGCGTACAGGATCTATCTATGTAGAACTGGTTAGCTCGGAAACACGCAATACCCTGAACCGGGATTTCATCCAGAACTGGCGTGCCCGTATCGAACAGCCTGCGGGTATCGACAGCTTCAAGATAACTTCTCGTCGCGTGGGCCCTTCGAGGCGAGACCTGAATATTCGGCTCACGGGTTCTTCCGCGCGCTTGCTCAAAAACGCTGCTCTCGATCTGGCAGAAGCGCTGAGTAGCGTGCCGGGGGTTAGCGCGATCGACGATGATCTACCCTATGGACGCGAACAATTAATTTACTCGTTAACACCCGCCGGGGAAGCGCTAGGACTGTCTATTAGCGATGTCGGTCGCCAACTTCGGGCCGCCTACGATGGCATCGTACTGCAACGCTTTCAACAGGGCGCCGATGAAGTAGAAGTGCGTCTACAACTACCCGAGCGCGAGCAACGCAGCTTAACTAGTCTTTTCCAACTACCAGTCAGACTGCCGAATGGAAAATTCGTACCGCTTGAAAGCATCGTCAACTGGGAATCGAATCAGGGCTTCGAAGCGCTACGTCACTTTAATGGCGAACTGTCGGTCGACGTAACCGCCGATGTCAATCCCGCACTCAATAATACCGCTGAAATTGTAACCGACCTCCAAACATCCACCTTACCGCAATTGTCGAGCCGCTATGGTATCCAGTACAGCGTCGAGGGTCGTTCAGCGAGCCAGCGCGAAACTTTCTCCGACATGATAACGGGTGCTCTGATCGCATTGCTGCTGATGTACCTGGTACTGGCCTGGGTATTTTCCTCTTATGGCTGGCCCTTCCTGGTGATGTTAAGTATTCCTTTGGGGCTTACCGGCGCGGTGCTTGGCCACTGGTTGATGGATATGAATATGACCATCCTGTCGCTGTTCGGCTTTTTTGGCCTTTCCGGCATCGTGGTCAACGACTCGATCATCCTGGTGATTTTTTATCAGCGTATTCGTGCCACGGGCATGCCGATTTATCAGGCCCTGGAAGAGGCCGCGAGCCAGCGTTTGCGCGCCGTTTTGTTAACCTCGCTCACCACTATCGCAGGCCTGACACCTTTACTATTCGAAACCTCGCGCCAGGCGCAGTTTTTGATTCCGATGGCAGTGTCTATCGCCTTTGGACTCGCGTTTGCGACCGTATTAATACTGCTCGTATTACCAGCCATGTTGTCGATTTACGAGGATGTGAGTGAGTGGCTTGGAGGTGATATTAGTGAGTCGGTGGTAGATTCCTGATGTCTGATTTGTTACCAGACTGTCTCGGGTGAAAGCGCTCAAAACACGCTATGAATACCTCCCTGTACGCTCTGATTTTTCATCCCTGAAAAATAAGGTTTAGAGCCCTTCCCCCCGAGACAGCGTCACTATTGAGGCGTAACCATCGGTATACTTTTACAGGACCTTGCGCGACACGGACGTCGCGTGAGAGCGCCCACGGACGGTTTACAGCGTTCCTGTAAAAATATACCGGTGGTTACGCTAGCTCGGATTTACAGTTCCTCGAACAATATTCAGAGTAATGACGATTAATTTAACTATCGGTACCGCCAACCGTAATCTGATCAATTTTGAGCGTTGGCTGGCCGACGCCGACGGGAACCGACTGACCTTCCTTGCCGCATACCCCTACCCCCTGATCTAGCTCTAAATCGGTACCAACCATCGATATTTGACCCATTACCTCCGGTCCGGAGCCAATCAGAGTGGCCCCCTTGACGGGTGCGCCGATTTTACCCTTGTCGATCAAATAAGCCTCAGAGAGCGAAAAAACAAATCGGCCCGAAGTGATATCCACCTGACCGCCACCGAAGTTGACCGCGTACAGGCCCTTATCGACCGAGCGAATGATTTCTTCAGGATCGCTTTTGCCAGCGAGCATATAGGTATTGGTCATGCGCGGCATTGGTAAGTGGGCGAATGATTCGCGTCGACCGTTCGAAGTTGAGCGAGTACCCATCAACCGAGCATTCATCTTGTCCTGCATGTAACCCATGAGTATGCCATTTTCGATCAATGTGGTGCATTCGGCTGGCACCCCTTCATCATCGATGCTGAGCGACCCTCTCCGATTCTCGATTGTGCCATCATCCACTATGGTGCATACCGAAGAGGCGACCTTCTGGCCTATCTTGTTACTGAATGCCGAGGTCCCCTTGCGATTAAAATCGCCTTCGAGACCATGCCCGACTGCTTCGTGTAGGAGCACTCCCGGCCAGCCGGGGCCGAGTACTACCGCCATACTACCGGCTGGTGTCGCGACAGATTCGAGATTAGTAGCTGCCTGACGCACTGCCTCGCGCGCCAACTCGTAGGACCGGTCGGTATCAAAAAATACATCGTAAGCGTGGCGTCCACCAGCACCAGCGGAGCCTTGCTCGCGGCGGCCTTTGTGGTGCATTAAAACGGTAACATTGAGTCGTACCAGCGGTCGAATATCGCTTGCCAGGGTGTTGTCGGTGGCAGCGATCAGGATGTGATCGATACCACCGGAGAGCGAGATAATCACCTGTTCGATTCGTTCATCGAGCGAGCGTGTATAGGTATCCAGTTTTTTCAACAATTCAACCTTGTCGTCGGCACTGCGTCCGTCGACAGGATTCCTGTGCGTATACAGTGCATTGAAGGTCTGCGCGTTAAGTGCAATCTGGGCCGACGCCTGTTGCCCCTGATTTGCGATCACACGAGCATTTTTCACCGCCTGAGTAATTGCATTTTGCTGCAAATCATCGCAATAGGCGAATCCGGTTTTTTCACCCGCTACGGCACGAATACCGACGCCTTTCTCCATATTGAAAGATCCTTCCCGAATGATACCATCGTCCATCACCCAGGACTCCTGTTGACTGGTTTGAAAGTATAAATCCCCTGCATCGATATGCTTTCCCTGCAGCAGATCCAGAAAATTACTCAAATGATCGAGACTCAGGCCTGTTGGCTCCAGTATCTGGTTGTTAACCTGTTCCTGCGTTGACAACATCGGCACAGCTTGATTCATTGTTTGATATCCTCGCGATTACCAACGATCAGTTTAATTTCGTCAGGGGCCTGACTACCAGACACCAGCATTATGTAATCCGAAGGTACGCCTAGCGAAATTATCCAGTCGCGTAATTCAGAAGCCCATATTTCGCCGCTGTCTTCGCCTGGATAGCGTATTAAAATTAGCTTATCCGAACCCTTTTCCCAATAAGACAGGGCCGCGCGAAGCGCTCCAAATTCCGCGATCACCTCTCCGCTACGCGGCCGAGCCCAGTCATCGGCATTCAGGGTAAATATACGCAAGCTGTTGGCTATTGCCGGTTGCACAATAACCAATAGTATCGCAAACAGAAACGACTTATTTAATCCCACCCTCTGTATTCCCATCTTCTATATTTTCCGTTGGTTTATCTTCTTTAAATTTCCTGACCAAATCTAGTACAGGTTCTTCCCAGGTACCGGTTACCCGATATTCAATCTCGACACTCCTGTCGATTTGTTTCTTAAATAATTTTTGCAATAACAGCAACGCCCATCCCACAGTATTGCCTGCAGCAAGACCGCCAATCACAGGGAGTGTCTGCCTGATCTTGGGGACCACAATCATCGTTTGATCGTAATCACGATCGAGCAACCCTGTTCTACCGGAAATCTTGATTCTGGCCGAAGGCCCATCCATGAGGGTATCTTCTGTATATAGGTTTCCCTGATCAATTTTAAAGGTGCCGGTTAATTTATCGAATTGCAGGCCGTCTACAAATACATCTTCGAAATCGAGCATCAGGCGTCTTGGCAGTGCATTTAAACTAAGTAGTCCTACGAGTCGGCCTGACCCGGGATCAACGTCCTTTAGTACACCATTAAGCACCTTAAACCTGGCTTCACCAATCAGGCTACCCCAATCCAGGTTTAACAATTCTCCCGCCCAACCTACGCGGCCTTCTATATCGGCCTCCCCATCGAGCATGATATCACCGAAATCCAGGCTCGAAATAGCTTGTCCAAACTCCTTTCCGCTGATCGATATTCTGGCGGTAGTAAAATGTTCATTGATACCCGGGGTGTACTGCCAGTTGGCATCCAAATTCAATGCGAGATTGTTATGCCGCAGCGTCATCGAGTCAATAACCAGGGTATCCGTTTCCAAATGGGCATCGAGTATCAGATCGGAAAACAATACGTCGTTGTATTTAAATACTTTACTGCGTAACTCGATATCAAAAAGATCGCTGGGCAACACCCCGGTTGATTTTGATTGTGAGCCCTGTGATCGAAGTTTGATATATTCGAGGTCGACTGTAATCGGATTTTCTGCCGAGTAAGACAATGGAATATCGAAATTGCCTGTTATAAGTGACGACTCAACGGTGCCAGAAAAACCCAGGGGGGTCCGATTCAGGTAAAAATCTGTATTAAGGTTATCGTTCCCAAAGAATAAGGTAGATTGAATTTTTAGATCTACCATTTCGAGCAAATCTGTCAGACGCGGCGCATCATCTGATTGCGAGGCGATTATCGACTTTCGCCAGACTATCCATTCGTCGAGCGGCAATTTCGGTAAAGAACCATAAATTCTAAACCCTCTGGCCACAGGGTCTTTGAGCGGGGTGGAAAAACCTATATCCATCGCTGCCAGCTTATACCCCCCTCGGTTGTCGGTATGAAGCCGTCCCCGCATTTTGATATCCGGTCCATACCTGGCATTAATATCAATTTCGTCGATCCCGAAAATTATCAGTTCCGCGGAAAGATTACGGAGAACTTCGGGTTTCTTGTTAAAGGGTTCGGGAAATAAAACCGCGGTATTTTCAAGTCCGCTGGTGGCTCTTATACGCACTGCCGGTTGCCGCTGATTTTGCCTTCGGTTTGCGATTGCAAGTCTGATTTGCCAGGGACTGCGACCCTCAACCCCCTGAACCAGGGAATCGGGCAACCGACTGAATACTTTGCGAGAGTCAATTAGTCCGTTAGCAAGCACGATAGTTTGTCTATTTTCTGCGGTGTTACTGATATCGACGACAACTGGGTCCTGAAAGTAAAGCGCATTGACTCCTTTTGCCGAAACACCATTTCCAGTTACGCGAACCACACCGTTAATATCCGATAATTCCACTCCCCAGGCAGGTGCTTTGAATGCGGCCTTATCGAATTTCAGTTCGACATCTACCTTGTTTCCTGCAATTTTTTTATTGACCGGTATTGACAGGTCGATATTTGCACGCACCCCCCCTCGTATATCGCGCAGATAATCCCCGATAAAGGCGTGCTTGCGACCGAGCGGAACACTCAACCATGTATCAAGCCCTTTCTCGGTGGTAGTGCTGGTTTCGATATCGATTTCGACCACTGCTTTTCTCAAATTCGCTATTGATATCCTGCCCTTACCACTGTCGATTTGCTCAAATTTGACGCGGTCAACTGTTATCTCCATGCTCGAGTTATGAAACATGACTCGACCCCCGGCTTCTCGTGCCGGAGCCCATTTTGGATCGAACAGAACTTCGGCATTATCAATGTCAAAATCGACAACCATTTCCCCGGATTTTTGTACTTCAAAGGATTTAATGCTATCGACGCGGCCATGAAATAACACTTCACCGGCAGAAATATCGACCTTCCTGATCCCCTGGTCGAGCCAGGCAACCACTTTTTTCGGTAGTATTTTAATCGGTAGATACTTGCCATTTCTGCTACCCCGACCCTCTTCGAATTGCGCGCGAAGATAAAGGAAGGGAGCACCCGCCTGATCGATTTCAAGCCGTATTCGACCGGTTACCTTGATGTCAGCATTACCCGCTGCAAAGCTGGGTGCCGAGATAACCAGGCCCTTTTCAACGAGGCTGGCATAAGCCCGTATTTGCATCTGATCGAACTGGAACGGTTCCCTGAACTGGTCTGCGAAATCCAGCGCCATTTGATCGCTGTTGAGTTGCACGAGGGCGTTTTTCCTGCCCAGGGTAAAACGGGCATTAACGCCGTCCATCCCCGGAAATACACTGACAGGCCTGCTGCTTAAATCGGTAATCTCTGCCGAAAGCTCCAAATTGTTAATATCCGCCGGGTCAATGCTAAACCACGCCTCTTTAAGCCGCCCCTGTAGTTGACTTTGCTCCACCAGTTCCCCGATTTCTACAGGCAGTAACTGTTCGCGAACCAGTACTAAATCGTGTAGTTCCAAATCCTCAAGCCACCCCTGGACCAGGGTCTGGTCGTCACTGGAAGTCAGGCGTACCTGTGTATTAAACCCATTCAAGACCTGTTCATTAATCGACAAACCTTCAAAATAAGCACCCAAATTCCACTCGTCGTCGATGCGCGAAACATTGACGCGTGCATCCAGTGCGAATGGAAGCGGCTTGTCTTCTGGACCCGTATTCCATAGTCCTCGCGTTATCGATACCCTTCCATTCAATACCGGGGTACGATTATCGAGCAGGTTTATCCAGAGTTCGCCACTCATATTGGCGCTGTTTAGTCGACCTGCTTTAATATCGAGCAAATCGGCTATCCGGGTAAGCTCAAGCGAATCCGATTTCAAATAAACTACGCCGCTTTCCTGCCTGATTATCGACTTGATATTCAAACGATTGCCTAGTACCTCAGGCAAATTGGCACTCATTTGCCAGTGGATCGAATTTTCACGGCGTTGCAATTCGGCTCGAACCTGATCGATGCGATAGCTCTGCTTGCTACCCTGATCGTCGATCACCAGTTGATCCAGTTCGAGCTGTATATAGCGAGGCATTTGACCCACCAGTTCTTCGAAGCTCGATAATGTTTCGTTGCTGCTGGTGAAAGAAAGCGGAATATCATTCAGCCACCATTGCCCGGCGAGATCTTTTCTCACACTCATTTTAGCCAGTACACCGGTTACTTCGGATACCACTGGAGACCAATACCAGAGGCTGCGAAAATAATCGAATTCGACTACTATTTTATCGATCACCAGGGTTTGGCTATTATCCGGCGTTGAGATCGATGCACTGGTTAAATACAAAACAGGGTTGAACTGCTTCCAGTCTCCCCGCAAACCAGCAAACCTGGTGCCGGGAATCACGTCTCTGGCCAACCAGCTTTCGATTTCCGTTTTGAATGAATCGATGTTTGTGAGACCAACGCGAAGCCCAATAGTAGCCAGCGCGAACAGAATGATCACCCATGACAATAGTGCAAATGTGATTCGAATAAACTTATCCATCGGTTTCAAAGGAGCAGGTACAGGCTATACCGGCACCACGTCGTAGGTTTCCTGCGAAAAATGCGTCTCTACCTGTAGTTTGACTGGAATTTTGATAAAGGTTTCCAATTCCGCCAGATTCGCCGCTTCTTCATCGAGCAATCGATCGATAACATTTTGATTCGCCATTACCAGCAATTGCCGCGCCTCGTCGTACACGCGGGACTCCCTCAGTATTTCGCGGAATATTTCGTAACAGACAGTTTCGATGGTTTTGTGCGATCCCCGCCCAAGGCAAATAATGCAGGTTTCACAAAGCACGTGTTCGAGGCTTTCGCGTGTGCGTTTACGGGTCATTTCTACCAGGCCCAGGGGCGACACTTCACACACCTGGGTCTTGGCATGATCCTTGTTTAGATATTTTTCGAGTGCCTTGATTACCTGACGTTTATGGTTATCGTCCTCCATATCGATATAGTCGATGATAATAATTCCACCTAAATTGCGTAGGCGAAGCTGTCGTGCTATCGATTGAGATGCCTCCATGTTGGTTCTGAAAATGGTTTCTTCCAGATTTTGATGCCCGACGAACGCACCGGTATTGATATCGATCGTAGTCATAGCTTCGGTTTGATCAATAATCAGGTACCCTCCCGATTTCAGACTTACCTGACGTCCCAAAGCACGTTGAATTTCATCGTCGATATTATAGAGGTCAAATAATGGCCGTTCACCGGGATAGTGTTGAATTTCGGCAGGCAGATCGGGTATGTAGCGTGAAGAAAACTTAAGCATTTTTTGATAGGTTTCACGCGAGTCAACTTTGACCAGACTCGTATCATTACCCACCATATCGCGTAGCGTTCGAATCGAGAGCGGTAAATCTTTGTGTACCAATGTGCCAGGTTCTGCCTGTTCGACAATCTCCTTCACGGCACCCCACAAAGTGCAAAGAAAGTCGATATCGCGATGTAATTCTTTATCTTCGACGCCCTCGGCTGCAGTACGCACAATACATCCACCACTGCCAGTTTCGGCCATGCACGCTGCCAGTATGGCGCGAAGCCTTTCGCGCTCGATCTGGTCCTCGATTTTCACCGATATACCAATCATCGAGGAATTGGGCAAATACACCAGATAACGCGAGGGTATCGAAAGACTGGTAGTCAGTCGGGCACCCTTGGTTCCTAACGGATCTTTTACCACCTGTACTAGTAGTACCTGGCCTTCATGCAGCAATTGATTGACCGAGGGCTTGAGGGCCGTTTCCGTGGAATCATCTTCCTCGTTGCCAATGTCGATATCCGACACGTGCAAAAAGCCCGCCTTATCCAGGCCGATGTCGACGAAGGCCGCATCCATTCCAGGCAGTACACGGTTCACCTTACCCTGGTAGATATTACCGACGATACCACGGCTATCCTGGCGTTCGATAGAAACCTCCTGCAAAGCGCCATTTTCCACAATCGCGACTCGGGTTTCCTGGGGGGTGATGTTTATTAGGATTTCTTCACTGACTGTCATGGTGATAATACGGTGGGTTCGAATTATATAGCCCCCATAATAGCCTGAAACGTCATGGAACCTCTGATTATTTCTGAGTCGTTCAGCGGGTTCCCAGGCAGCGTCTGTCTATTCTCGGTGGTATGGGTGCCCTTTGAGTATGCTCCAGGCCCGATAAAGTTGCTCGACCAAAACTACGCGTACCAGAGCATGGGGCATTGTCATTTGCCCCAGGGATATTGTCTGCTGACACTTATCGCGACATTCATTGTCGAGGCCATCGGGACCGCCAATAATCAGGTTAACGCGCGGGTAGTGCTGCATCCAGTACTCCAGATTTCGCGCCCATGCGCTACTCCCCCATTGTTTAGCTTGCTCATCCAGTGCGATACTGAAACTGCCAGGGTTAATTTTTTTAATTATTTGCGTTGCTTGCTGGCGTCGGCGACTGTCGACCGAATCCTTAGCCTTGCGTTGTGCGAGAGCAATGGTGGTTATCTGAATATCGATTTCGCGCGGCATACGTTTCAAATAATCCCCGCAGGCTATCTCCACCCAGGCCGGCATTTTCTGGCCCAGGGCTATAATTTGAATTTGCATACCTGGGGGCTACTGCTCTGAATTCGCTAGCACCAGTTCTTCACTCCATAGTTTTTCGATTTCGTAGAATCGGCGCGTGTCGGGTTGCATGACATGAACAATTACGTCGCCAAGATCTACCAGCACCCATTCACCCACGTCTTCCCCTTCGACCCCATAGGGAGGCGTCTTAGCGAGTTTGGCTGCATCGATCACAGCCGATGCAATGGAACAGACGTGTCGGCTTGAGTTGCCACTGGCAAGAATCATGTAATCGGTAAAATTGGCCCTGTTCCTGACATCGAGCACGATGATATCGTTGGCTTTCAAATCTTCCAAAGCCTGTATGGCCAGTTTCTTTGTGGTCTCGGCCTGAACCGTTTTGAGTATTGATTGAGTCATTTAATGATATAGATGATGGTCTTGTATGTATTGAAAAACAGCTGGATGCAGACAGCGAATCTCTGATTCCTGTGCTTCCAGCAACTCTCTGACTTTCGTCGACGAACACGAATTTTCTTCGATTTCGAGTGGCAAGATACTGCCCTGGATTGATTCGCCTGGAATCGCGGGGGGTTCTGTCCAGCGACCAGGAAAAATTGACTGGTCGAGTTCAACACCCGGTCTCAGGCAGACTACCAAATGGGCTAATTCCAGAATCTCGATCGGTGATTTCCATTCCTCTAGACGATTAAAGGCATCGGCACCCAAAATCAGGCAAATTGTTTCTCCAGGATATTCTGCCTTGATTTCACGCAAGGTATCGACCATGTAGGATTTCCCCTCTCGCTTCAGTTCTAGCGTATTGAGTTTAAATTTTTCGCGGCCTTCTAATGCCAGTTCGATCATGCGTATACGGTCTATCGCACTCGCTCGTGGCAAACCTCGATGAACTGGAATTGCACAGGGGAGGAAATGCAACTGGTCTAGCGCCAGTCGACCCAGAATCTGTTGCGCAACATGAATATGACCATTGTGGATGGGATCGAATGTGCCACCGAAAATACCGATCATACTAGGGCCTGGTATGCCCGTCTCCAAGCACGATATATTTTTGTGAGGTTAACCCTTTTAGCCCTACCGGCCCTCGGGCATGCAGCTTGTCAGTGCTGATACCGATCTCGGCACCCAGACCATACTCGAAGCCATCGGCAAACGTTGTTGAGGCATTGACCATCACCGAACTCGAATCGACCCGGCGCAGAAACTGGTGAGCGCGACTAAAGTCGTCGGTGACGATCGAGTCGGTATGATGAGAACCACGTTGATTGATATGCTCGATAGCCTGATCCATATCATCTACGATCCTGATCGAAAGGATAGGTGCAAGGTATTCCGTCTCCCAGTCCTCGTCACTCGCAGGGCCGATATCCTTAGCATGGAGCCGACGACAGCGTGAACAGCCCCTGATCTCAACCCCCTGGTCGATAAATAATGGAACCAGCTCGTCGAGTATTGATTCGGCAATCGGCTCCGCCACCAGCAGGGTTTCCATCGCATTGCACACACCATAGCGTCGCGTCTTGGCATTGAACGCTATATCTATGGCTTTTGACTGGTCTGCCCTGTCATCGATATAAACGTGGCACAGTCCATCCAGGTGTTTGATCACTGGAATACTGGCCTCGGCTGCAACGCGTTCGATCAGAGACTTGCCCCCGCGTGGGATAATCACATCGATTGATTCGCGCATATTCAACATCAGACCCACGGCTTCGCGATCGATGGTATTAATGACCTGAACCGAGTGCTGTGATAACTCTGCCTGGATTAAACCTTGCTCGATGCACCGATAAATTGCCTGGTTCGAATGAGTCGCCTCCTTCCCACCGCGCAAAATACTGGCATTTCCCGATTTCAGGCACAGGGCTGCGGCATCGATTGTGACATTGGGCCTGGATTCGTAAATGATACCGATAACCCCAAGCGGTACACGCATTTTCCCCACCTGGATGCCAGAGGGTCGATAAGCCATTTCACTGATTTCACCGACGGGATCAGCGAGTGCTGCAACCTGTCGCAGTCCTTCGATCATCGCGTCTATTCGGGCCTCTGTGAGTAGCAATCGGTCAAGCATCGCCTTGTCCAATCCGCCTTTTTCGCCATTGCACATATCCTTGAGGTTTTCACTAACGATTTCTTCACGCCGCGCGTCGATAACCTCGGCAATATTTATTAATGCTGCATTTTTTGTTTCTGGGTCGGCAATAGCCAACACGTCGGCTGCCTGTCGAGCCTGCCGGCCCAACCGAGCCATATACTGTTTCAATTCGGTATTATCCGAAGCAATTTTATTTTGTAGTGCGACACTCATCGATTAATCCTGTTGCAAAGGTAATGTCAGGGCTAACCCACTAAATTCACAGACCAGCGCTTTTGCCTGTAACCAGTCCTGCCCTGGAAAATCACCATCCTGCTGACCCTTGCTAATGCGGTCTAATGTAGCACAGCTTTGTATCAAACACTCAATTTGATCGAGCCCTAATCGCTTCAACGCGACCTCGAACAGGCTCTGTTTTGAGCTCCATATTCTTAACTCCTGCCATAATCCTCTACCCAGACGACCCTTCGACTGTGCCTGTTTCAGCCGCGCTAACTGTTCCAGGGCTGACTGCAACGGCCAGCGTAATTGCGGTGTCACATAACCTTCTCCCTGTAAACTGCGCAGAATTTTTAATGCCCGTTTGCTACTCCCTGCGAGACAGGCATCCACCAGTTCAAATTGGCTGTAGCGCGCACTTTGTGCTACCGACTGTTCGATAGCTTCGAATGCGAGCGTTTTCTGGTCGGCATACTGCATCGAGAGCTTTTCCAGCTCCTGATCTGCAGCGAGCAAGTTACCTTCGGTGCGCTCTGCCAGAAAAGCCGCAGATTGCTGGTCGATAGAAAGCTGTTTTTCGCCGGCTCGCTGGATAATCCAGTCTATCAGATGGCTGCTGCCAACCGACTTCAACTCAACGATTTTCCCCACCGGCTGCAAGGCTTTAAACCAGCTGGTAGTCTTAATCTGCCGACTGAGTGCGGGGACGACGAAAATAAATAGTACTTCTTCGGACTGCTGTTCGCATAAGGCCTGAATAACCCGGCTCCCCTTTTGGCCAGGCTTGCCATTATTGATATTAATCATTCGGCATTTTTTATCCGCAAACAGAGACATCGCGCTACTCTCTTGAAGCAGGGCCTCCCAGTCGTAACCGGTTTCTGCCACCTCTACCTGAACTTCATCGATACCTGCCTGCTTAAGCGATAGTCGTGCCTGATCCAGCCAGTCGCGCAGCAGCAATGGTTCGTCGCTGGCAAGCAGGTAAATTGTGGCGGGGTCCCGAACGAAATCGATTGAATACATTAAAACCGTGGCAGAGTAAATTAGGTATGGAGCGAAATCCTAGCATACTCGTGGATTTCGGACAGGCATAAAAAAACCCCCGCCTGGGCAGACTGGGGGTTTAAAGATTACCTGCTTTATTCCATTCAGCGGCTTCCTGCTAGGCGTCCAGCCTATGATGTAGGGAAAACATCCTTATTCGCATCTCCATAGTCAGAATCCTTCCAGACAGAGGCGCAGTATAACCATAAATTAGCCAACTACTGTCAGTCAAAAAGTATAGTGCTTGTAGTCTATTTCACCCTATATTTGTAGGATTTATCCTACAAATTGCTAAATATCTCTAAGGCCTTCAGACGGTTCGACCTTTGCCGCGCGCAGCCCACCCAGGATAGCCGCGATCAAAGCCGTGGATAAAGTCAAACCCAGAGCCCAGAAAAAATGTTCTGTGAGCAAAAAAGACAGTGCCCGATCGAGGTTCAAACGCGGCGCGAGGAAACGATTGATCAACTGTTCAAAAGCAAGGTAGACAAGAACCGCCAACATCCAGCCGAGCACCGCGGTATAACAGGACTGCATCACCGGAAACAGAACGATCCGCCCGCTCTTGAAGCCAACCAGCATCAAAACACTGAGGTCCTTTCGTTTACGATCAACATTCGCCCATAAGCTGGCGCCAAGTGAAAAAGCAAAACCCACTGCGCCGACACTGGCAATAATCCAGAATACGATCGACAGATTCCGGTCGATTGATTGCACTGTTTTGATCTCTGCGATATTCGCCTTAACTCGTACACCCTGTTGCTCCAACAACGTCACCAGGGTTCCAACATCATTGATCGAGCGAGCATAGAGTCGAAACGAAGGGAAATTTCTCGATTCAGAATTATCTTCATCCCCCTCCCAACCCAGGTCCGGTACCGCCCGGCCGTCCTTGAATTGCTCGGTAGCGACTAATAAATCGAGATGCACCCATGCGATATTTCGACTAGTCACCGAAGCATCTGCGATATCGATGACCCTCATCTGCAGGTGGACACGGTCTCGCTTACCCCGAAATTGCCTGGCCAGACTCGCGTCGATGATTTGACCCTTAACGACATTCAATTTTTGTGCCGCATTGTGACTCAGGATAAGCTCGAGGTAATTACCTGGCGTATTAGCCTGCCCCGCCAGCATCGGATCGTTTGGCGCAGTTGCCAGTAGCTCGGTGGATAGAATTCTACTCGCGGTTTCGCTTTTTAGCTGGATAGTTGCGGCAAGCGCCCGAGTTTTAGGAATAATAAACTCTACATCCTTCCGTGCACGAATATCATCGATCCATTGTTGCTCGTAGTGGCCACTACCGATAGGGCGAATCTCGCGGTTAGCCGGATTTTCAACCAGCGAGTAAACCATCGAGCTGACTATGCCAAACTTTAATCCAAACAATATCATCATCGGTGCCAGCACCGATGCAAGTGAAAAAATAAAACAACCCGACATGCGCCACTCATGACTGTAATCACGAAAGCTCAAACGAACGATATTGCCTATCTGGCTCATTTAATTTACCGTCTTCATGCCGTATCCAGACTAGTCATGGAATACAGACTGGTAGATGCGTCCGTTTTCAACGGGTCCACCTTCCTGGCGTAAGGTGCGTAGATCCATCTTGTAGACGTGCGCCCAATCGTGGCTTGCGGTGATTAAAGTGATATTCAGACCCCTGATCAATTCCATTACTACGGCCATGATTTTGCGTGCGGTAATCGGGTCCAGTGACGCGGTGGGTTCATCCGCGAGCAATATCGACGGCCGGTGCGATAAAGCGCGTGCGAAGGCCGCACGCTGTCTTTCGCCAGCGGACAACAATCCAGGTAACTTGTCCAGTTGCCGACTGATGCCGAGTACACGTGAGATTGAATCGATCGAATCGTCTTTTGCCAGTTTGAGTAACCGACGTGGTAATTCGATATTTTCTCGCACGGTCAGGTAGGGCAAAAGCCCCCCGGACTGTAATACGTAGCCAATATGCCGCTTGCGAATTTGAGATAGCTGGCTCTGTTTCCTGCACTGCCACAGATGATCGATATCACAGGCTTTGCTATCAACCGGGTTGAGCTCGAATTCCGCTGATTTGTCTGGACGCAAAATCAGGGCCAGCAAGTCCAGGAGCGTGCTTTTTCCACAGCCGCTATGTCCAACCAGGGCGATATTTTCCCTGGCACGGATTTGAATATTTGGTATCACCAGGCGAAAACCGGCATTTTCAACGAGTCTTTCCTTGACCACATTTTTTAGTGAATAGACTATAGTCGTCATCGACTACCGCCATCCACATTCGATGATAAAGATCGATGACCGGGCACTGATGAATCAGGCATGCAGGATCAGGGTAGTAGATCTAGCGCTACCGGAAACATCGAATTTCCGTTGACCGGTCCGCCGCCCGGGGTTACCCAAAGATCGGTATTATCATGCAGGGCCTGGTAGTAATTGATCTTACTTTCGAGCCGATTCATGAATTCTATCTGGACCTTGGCCGACGATTCTTCCCAACTTTCAAGCGTCATATTCATCACTTCACCGGTGTAGGGTAAATCTTCTATATATTCGCGCATGTAGCCCATTTCGGCGAGATTTGCTCCAGCACCAGAGGTACTTCCTGCGACTGAAGAGGGATCCCTGCTGACCGTGGCTGCCAGGCTCTTCAGGTCTTCAATAAAATTTTGCGGACTTAATACGCCTTCTTCGGCCAGTTCGAGCACCTGTTGCATTACGTTTTTCAGGTCACTAAGCTGATCACGCGTGAGCAGAACCCGCACATCGACGGCGGAACGCTCAGGGTTAATGAAATCTTTATCCACCATCCATGCACTAAATACCTTGGGCAAGGGTTTGCCGGATTCCTTTTGTATGTAACGCATACGCAGTGCGTTGCCGAGCCGGGTCACGCGCAACTGCAGTTCGGACAACGGGGTTCGATTATTAGTATTTTCGGGCAAAGGTACGGGCAGCACACCATTGGTTGTAGCAAGCACTTGCTGGGTAATCTGATTGGCCAGTATTTCCAGGACATTTCCAAACTCGTCTACCTGACCGAGGCTTACGCCATAGTAAAAATCGCCTATCCCGGGGAACATGGATAGCTCCCTATACTGTGATTCTGCTTTTTGGTGGTTTGCGGCAGCCGCCGGCGTGCGCAGGTGCAATACCCAGATCGAGATCCCCTTGTCGTAGGCTAACTGGCGCAACGCCTTCGCATTTAATCGTGTTGAACCGAGCGAGTCGTGACTTTCCCGGGGCCCTGCATCGGTGATTAAAATTATGTACCGCGCGTCAAACTGGCTCCAGTCTGAGTCTTCGATCGCGGATTTGATCCCGGCGTAGGCGTCTTCTCGAAAGTCTCGACTGGAAACGCTCGAAGCGCTAAGCGTATTGACGCGATCCAGGAACTGTTCAGCGTCGGTCCCCTGCTCCAGGTTGACGTATTGACGCGTCAAATACTCGAGTTCCGGCACCTGATCGAGATTATCCCGATAAGCCGTAAGGCCAAAACTAACCTGATTGGTCAAGCCCTGTTTGTCGATGGCGGAATATACTCTGGTCACAGCTTCGCGCGTACGATCGATATAGGGTCCCATCGAAGCGGTTGAATCGATTACGAAATGGATGCCACTGCGGTAACTGCGACTGGCCTGGTTCGCCCCACTCAAACCCGAAGACGCGGCTGGATTATCATCTAGCGGAACACTTGCGACTTCGAGCAAGCGGGCCTGTTCGTTGCCGAGATAAACATCCTCAAATTGTTTAATCGGCACCAGGTAAAAATTTTCACGAATGTCCAGGTGTGCTTCTGGCTGGATTGCGATCACAGGGGAGTCCTCAGCCGCTTCGTCTTTGACGACAGACTGATAAAGCGCCTGGTAAGCTTCCGTGTCGTAGTCATTCACCAGGTTCTGCAACGCCTGCCTGCTGTTGAACAACATGACCCGCTGAATATCTTGCGGGTCCTTGAACGAAACCGTCAGCGCCTGTTTCCATACGATTGCCTGTTCACGTTGCATCCAGCCCTCGATATTGCCAAAGCTGTCATGACCGACCCTGATCCAGTCATCATTACTTTCGTATACATACAAAACACTAAAGGGTACGACTTCGGTAGATTCTGCCGACATTTGAGGCTGCTGATAAATTCTTGCGTCGGGTATACTCAGTACTCGCTGGTACAAAGTTTTCTTGCCTTCCATCAATAGCGGCTTTTCGCCGGCCGCTTGCGCGCTCAGGGTGAGGATCAACGCCAGCCCGATAACCAGCGTTCTAATTAATGTTGTCATAAGTCCCTACCTGTCACTGAAAGTTCAGTAATAGCTGGCGCGCGCTAGCATCGCCAGTAACTGCTGCTGCCAAAGCCCAGTCCCGCAATCGATCGATGCGCTCGCTTGCCGCTGGGTGCCCAAGGGCCACCGCTTTTTTGTACCACTTATATGCCTGAATTCCGTCAGCGGTGTCGAGCAGGCTTTCCTGGGCCTGAAACAGAATCGGATCGGCCATTTCGCCCATCTTCATCATCGCCGGTAAATAACCTTCCCTGGCGCTAAAGAAAAACAGTAGGTGCGCGTCGGCCAGGCTCCCCTCGCTCTGGTAATTATTACCCTTGTTAAAAACACTTTCGAGTGCGTAGGGTTTTCCCTTTTCACGTAGTTGCGCGATGTATTCCCTTGCCCGCATTCCAGGGGGGATGAGCAGGCTTCTATCGATCACACCGATGGATTCGACTTCATTGTCATCAGTTTTCGCAGCTATCTGACCGCCTCGATCAAAGGCTATGAAGAGGTACAGGATCAAGCCGATCACAACAATCATGATCCAGATTAAAGGATTGCGTCCAGCCTGCATATTCACTTCCACCCATTAGGCTAGTTTGGAAACGATTTGATTATAAACTCTTGTGATTCGCGGGTAAATTTTTGCGCGCAAAGGATCGTATAATTTTCACATTTGTTTCAGTCCAAATATCAATTGCTCGATCAAAGCCCCGTCGAGTGACTCACCCGCTCGACGGATGCGCTCGTCGGAATCGAGTAAATTAGTATCGTCCAGCTCCAAATCGAGTTGTCGTTCGAGGGTAGTGATCTCGACCAGTTGTTCATCGCTGGCCTTAGCCAGACGGTAAGTCAATTGGCGTGAAAGCCGCACGATGATTTTCCCAGACCCAACGGCATTCACCAGGTTGCGCGATACAATAGGCCCCAGCGATACCGTTAACCGAACTTGCTCCGGGCTATCGGCTACCAGTAGCCTGGCGCCGGCCTTTTGCAGTTGCTGGACGAGTTTTGCGCGTTGTCTTACATCGAGGCCTTCTGCAACCAGATACAGGGATTTTAATTCGGGTGGCAAACTGGATTGACCACGCAGCTGAAAACCACAGGCAGGGAGGTAAAGCAGCAGACCGACCAGCAATATGCGGGGCAGCAAAGCAGTTACTAGTTTCCTCTGTTCAAACAACGATATTGACCAGTTTGCTGGGCACCACGATCACCTTTTTTATCTGCTGGTCGTCGATAAATCGACGTACCGTATCGACTTTTAATGCCATCGTTTCGCAACTTGTCCTGTCGGCATCAGCACCGATTTGCATCTTGCCACGCAGCTTGCCATTGACCTGGATTACCATTTCGATGGTCTCCTGCACCAACGCAGACTCGTCTACCTGTGGCCAGGGCTGGTCTATGACCACACCATTTTGACCCAGTTCCTGCCATAGCTTGTGACAGGCATGCGGGATAATCGGAGCCAACATCAGGGTCATGTTTTCAAATACTTCCTGGCGGATTACCTTTCCCGTTGCCGAACTATCGTCAAATTTTACCACGCTGTTCAGTAATTCCATGTTTGCGGCGATCGCCGTGTTAAAAGTGAGCCGACGATTAAAATCATCGCTCACCTTCCTGATGGTTTCGTGTAATTTCAGGCGCATCGCTTTTTGCACTTCGGTTAGCTGTGGTGTTGGACTACCCTCCGTAGCACTATTATCAAATTGAAGCCCATGTTCGTAGACGGCATTCCACAATCGCTTCAAAAATCGGTGCGCGCCTTCGACACCCGAGTCTGACCAGTCCAGTGACTGTTCCGGTGGCGCTGCAAACATGATGAAAAGCCGTACCGTATCGGCGCCGAAGCGATCGATTAATTCCTGCGGGTCTACCGTATTACCCTTGGACTTCGACATTTTACCACCATCTTTCAACACCATACCCTGGGTCAGCAAGCTCTTGAAGGGTTCATCCGAATTGAGCAAGCCTTCGTCGCGCAGTAGTTTGTGATAGAAGCGTGCGTATAACAGGTGCAAAATCGCATGTTCGATACCCCCGATATAATGATCAACCGGTGCCCAGTAATCGACGCGCGGGTCGAGCATGACTTCTTTCTGGTCGGCACAGGCAAATCGGTTCTGGTACCAGGACGACTCCATGAAGGTATCGAAGGTGTCGGTTTCGCGCTCTGCCGCTTTGCCACATTTGGGACAGTTCGTCAGTTTGAACGAATCCATCGATTTAATCGGAGAACCAAATCCCTCGAACTCGATGTCTTCTGGTAGTACCACGGGCAAATCTTCATCCGCTACCGCGACCGTACCGCAATCGTCGCAATTGACGACTGGAATCGGCGCGCCCCAGTAACGCTGACGCGATACGCCCCAGTCGCGTAAGCGATAATTCACTTGCCGGACTCCCTTACCCTGCGCTTCTATTTGATCGGCGATGCGGTTAAATGCAGTTTCGAAATCGAGCCCATCGAGTAAGTCTGAATTGCAGCAAACGCCTTCCCTGGTGACAAATGAACCCGCTTCCAGATCGATGCTGGAGCCGTCGGCTGGTGCCACAACCTGCCTGATTTCGATACCATATTTACGGGCAAACTCCCAGTCGCGCTGATCGTGTGCCGGTACCGACATGATCGCGCCGGTGCCGTAACCCATCAGTACGAAATTGGCTATCCAGATCGGGATCTCTTCTCCATTGACCGGATTGATCGCATTGATTCCCAGTGGAAAGCCGCGCTTTTCCATTTTTTCCATCGCTGCTTCGGCGGTATTGGTCTTCCTGCATTCATCGACGAAAGCGGTTATCTCGGGGTTGTCATTGGCGGCCTGCAGGGATAATGGATGCTCCGCCGCTATCGCCATAAAAGTCGCTCCAAACAATGTATCGGGGCGCGTGGTATACACCATCAGCGATTCATGACCTGGTACTTCGAACTCGACCTCCATTCCCTCGGACCGGCCGATCCAGTTTCGCTGCATGGTTTTGACCTGTTCGGGCCACTCAACTTTATCCAGGTCGGCCAGCAATTGATCTGCATAATCGGTAATCTTTAAAAACCACTGGGCAATTTCGCGTCTCTCTACCTCGGTGTCGCAACGCCAGCAACGTCCCTCGATGACCTGTTCGTTGGCGAGTACGGTTTGATCGTGTGGACACCAGTTGACCGGTGCGGTTTTCTTGTAAGCGATGCCTTTTTCCATCAGCCGGGTGAAAAACCACTGTTCCCAGCGATAATATTCCGGTTTGCAGGTGGCGATTTCGCGATGCCAGTCGTAGGCAAAGCCCAGCGATTTTAACTGATCGCGCATATAGTCGATGTTTTCGTAGGTCCATTTGGCTGGTGCCACGTTGTTTTTGATCGCAGCGTTTTCTGCCGGCATACCAAACGCATCCCAGCCCATGGGTTGCATCACGTTCTTGCCGAGCATGCGCTGGAAGCGTGAGATAACATCACCGATGGTGTAATTACGCACATGCCCCATATGGAGCTTGCCGCTTGGGTAGGGGAACATCGAAAGGCAATAGTAACTTTCCCTGGCGGGGTCTTCGATAGCTTCAAAGGCGCGCGAATCGGCCCAAAATAGTTGCGCACTGGCTTCGATACTCTTTGGGTCGTAAATTTGATCCATATGTTACTTAATAGTCGCGGTTAAAAAGGGTGGAAGGATACTCGAACCACCAGTGGTCTATCAAGCAAGGGATGATGGGGCACTAACTAAATGCCTTGCACCCGATTTTCCCTGCGGATTTTAATGACATAACCCAGCAGCACGAAAATGATAAACAGCGCAAATTCGCCCTGAATTTTAGCCACATAGTAAAACGGTGTATTACCCGTCCTACCGGTTACGTTCTGCGTGAGCGACTGGGTTTTAAATTCCTCGCTTTTTTCAATCAGGCGACCGCGATAATCGATGAAGGCGCTGATACCGGTATTGGTTGAGCGTATCATCGGTCGTCCGGTTTCGAGCGCCCGCATCTGAGCGATCTGCAAATGCTGGTGCGGTGCAAGCGAATCGCCAAACCAGGCATCGTTGCTGGCGTTAACCAGAATGGTTGCTTCTGGCATGGCGAGCATGATATCGCGTGTGAACACGTCTTCGAAGCATATCGATAAACCGATTTTAATGCCTTTTACCGACATCATGGGTTGCTCGTCGGGGCCGGGTTCCATATCCGAATAGGGTATGTTGATCAGGCCGCTCATGAAATCGAGTAACCAGCGCATGGGATAATACTCGCCAAACATCACGAGATGCCGCTTGTGGTATACCCCCTGATCGGTCCCTAATAACATCATGCTGTTGTAGTAACGGTCTTTGACACTATCGGTCACGATCAAACCGGTGAGGATGCTACTCCCCTGCTCGGCGGCTGTAATCGACATCGGTAACAAAATATCCTGCTCTATTTCCTCCGAGCGACCGGGCAATGCGGTCTCGGGCCAGACAATCAAATCACTGTCCCAGTTCTTTATTGTTTCACGCCAGTAAATATTAAAGATATTCTGCCGTTGATCGTATTGCCATTTTATTTCCTGTGGGATATTGCCCTGTACTATAGTTACCTTGAGCGTATCGGATTGCGCGTCGGTCCAGTCAATATTTTGTAGTATTATCCCAAGACCGGGAATCAGCACTACCAGTGCGATATAACGGTATTCCCGATTGCTAAAAATTCGCAGCAAACCGAGTACGAGCAATACACTCAAAGCGCTTAAACCGTAAACACCGACCAGAGGTGCAAAACCGGCGAGTGGAGATTCGATTTGCGAATAACCCAGGCTCAGCCAGGGCATTCCGGTGAATATCCAGCCCCTGAGCCACTCGAACGCAAACCAGAGTAATGGTAATATCCAGATTCCCTGCTGGCCTGAACTACGTTGGATAAATTTCCACCCACTCAGCGTGAAGCCAGGAAATAATGCCAGCACGACTACCATCAGCGCGGTCAGCGAACCCGCCACGACCGGTGGAGCCATACCAAAGTCGTGCAAACTGTTATAGATCCAGTAGACGCCAAATCCAAAGTAGCCCAGGCCAAAAAAACAGCCGATGAAGAATACGCGTCGACACGAGGATTGAGTTTCTACCAGTATCAGCAGCAATGCCAACAACAGGAATAACAGGGGCCAGAGAGATAACGGCGCGAAGGCCAACGGCATTAAAGAGCCGAGTAGTGCGGCTAGCGCCAGTATCGCCGGGTAAGGTAGTTTATCGAAGGCTTTAAAAAAAACTCTCGTCCCTAATAACATCGTCACCCCGAAATATCCGGAGGGGTTATCCGGAATTTATTTACTGTCATCAATCACCTGGTATAGATGTACCTGCCGACTATCCGCGTTGAGTACTTTGAAGGTCATGTTTTTTAAACTAATCGACTCGCCGCGGTCGGGTAGATGTCCAATCTGACCCAGTAGGTATCCACCGATAGTTTCAACCTCGTCGCTGGTAAATTCGGTTTTGAAATAATCATTAAAATCCTGGAGCGGTGTTAAAGCTCGCACAGTATAGTGGTTAGATCCGTGCAATTGAATATCGACTTCATCGTCATCGTCGTGTTCGTCGTCTATCTTGCCAACAATCTGTTCCAGCACATCCTCGATAGTCACCAGCCCTGAAACGCCACCGTACTCATCCACTATCATCGCCAGGTGGCTACGATTCTGGCGGAATTCTTTGAGTAGTACATTAAGGCGCTTACTCTCGGGAATAAAAGAGGCTGGACGAATGTAATCGTCAAACTCGAAATTCTCCAACTTTTCTACCGAACGTTGCAATAGATCCTTGGCCAGTAAAATACCGACCACATCGTCTTTGTCGTCGTCGATCACGGGAAATCGCGAATGGCCAGATTCGGTAATAATTTCGACGATTTCGGGAAACGAATTCGAGTGATCAAGCACAATCATCTGCCCTCTCGGGATCATGATATCACGAACCTGCATGTCGGAGACCTGTAATACACCCTCGATCATGAAGAATTCTTCAGCACCAATCAGTTGACGTGCTTGCAGGTTTTTTAGCAGCTCCAGCAACTGTTTTTGATTTTGGGGTTCTCTGCCAAATGCATCGAAAATGCGCTTTAACCAACCCCTCGTCGACCCGCCGTTATCAGCGCCAGCCATTATTACTCCTACTGTGGTTGAACAAACTAGTACTCCTTCAACGAGGTATCTTAGAAGGAGTACTTGCTATTATACGGATTAATATAGCCCAGGGTTGATAGGATTTCGACCTCCAGTGACTCCATTTTTTTGGCCTCGGCATCGGTTTGATGGTCGAAACCCTGCAAATGCAGCATGCCGTGCACCACCATGTGTGCCCAGTGGGCCAACGGGGGTTTAGCTTGTTGCAGGGCTTCCTTGCCTATAATGGGTGCACAGATCACGAGATCACCCAGACATTGATAATCGAAATAATCATTGCCTGCGGGAAAGGATAAAACATTAGTGGGTGCGTCAATTTTTCGAAATTGTAGATTAAGCGCCCGGCTTTCTTTCTCATCCACGACACGGATAGTCTGCTCAATATTATTGTATTGCTTTAATAGCGACGACTCAACCCAATGTGTTAATTGCTGTAGATCGGGGATCGCCTCGATCGAATCATCATTTTGTAGATCAAGGTTTAGCATTAGATTCAAACTGACCGTAAGCTTCGACAATATTTTGTACCAGTGGATGGCGCACCACATCCTCCGAGTGAAAATAGATAAATCCGATCGAGTCCAGCTTTTCCAGAATTTTCAGGCTATGCATTAATCCCGAATCGCGATTATCCGGCAAATCGGTCTGTGTGATATCACCGGTAATTACGGCTTTCGTTCGAAACCCGATCCGGGTCAAAAACATTTTCATTTGAACCGGGGTAGTATTCTGGGCTTCGTCGAGTATCACAAAGGCATTATTTAGCGTTCTGCCTCGCATATAGGCGAGCGGCGCGACTTCGATTACATGCCGAGATATCAGTTTCTCTACCTTGTCGAATCCAAGCATTTCGTACAATGCATCGTATACCGGGCGTAAGTAAGGATCGACCTTCTGTGATAAATCGCCCGGTAAAAAGCCAAGTTTTTCGCCCGCCTCGACCGCTGGCCTGGTCAGTATCAGGCGGCTTACCTCCTCGTTTTCAAGCGCCTGCACCGCCATTGCGACTGCGAGGTAGGTTTTTCCGGTGCCCGCAGGGCCGATTCCAAAATTGATCACCTTTTTGCCAATACTCTGTACATATTGGCATTGCAGTTCAGACTTGGGTTTGATGTATTTTTTTTTGAGCCTGATGGTGAATCGATCGAGTTCGTCGATATCGTGTTTGTCTGACACGTTAAGGATATTTTTCACCTCGTCGGCGGATAGTGCCGAATCCCGACTCTCGTTCAAAATTCTCTTGATAGTACCAACGGTCTGGTGCGTAATTTGCTCGCTCGAGACCAATGATAGCTGATTGTTTTTGATGGTTAAATTGACACCGAAGTGACCCTCTATTGTCTTTATATTCTGGTTCAGGGCTCCACAGAAATTAGCAATCTGGTCGGGCGCCAGATCGGATAGATCGATCGATTTATTTATAAGGTTTCCCACAATATGCCGTGTATGTCCCTGGACTATTCGGCGATTACGCCACGCATTGAATTATTCAACGCCTCGGTGATACGTACATCGATAAAATGACCAATCAATGCCTCGGGCGCCCGAAAGTTTACCACGCGATTATTTTCGGTTCTGCCGGTCAATTCCTGATCGCTTTTGCGTGAACGACCCTCGACCAGTATCGACTGCGTAGTACCCACCATTTTGCGCGATATCTGGCTCGTCTGTTGTGAAATGGTATCCTGTAGAGTCTTCAGCCGAATCTTTTTGGTTTCCTGCGACAGGTTATCTGGAATAAAGGCCGCGGGAGTGCCGGGTCGTTGACTATAAATAAAGCTGAACGAGGCATCGAAGCCGATATCTTCGATTAGTTTCATCGTCGCTTCGAAATCAGCTTCGGTTTCACCCGGAAAGCCAATGATAAAATCCGACGACAGGCTGATATCGGGTCGAATTTCGCGCAGCTTACGAATTTTGTGTTTGTATTCGAGTACCGTATGGCCTCGCTTCATCATCATTAATACCCGGTCTGAGCCGCTTTGAACCGGCAGGTGCAGATGGCTTACCAGTTCGGGCACGCTCGTATAGGCATCGATTAAACTGTCTGAAAATTCTACCGGATGCGAGGTGGTATAGCGAATCCGATCGATCCCTTCTATAACGGCGACGTAGTGAATTAGTAGCGCGAGATCGGCGTGATCGCCATCGTGCATGAGGCCGCGGTAGGCATTAACATTTTGTCCGAGCAGGTTAACTTCGCGCACGCCCTGTTCGGCGAGGGTGGCGATTTCGGCTATCACATCGTCGAGTGGGCGACTGATTTCCTCCCCGCGGGTATAGGGAACCACGCAAAAAGTACAGTATTTACTGCATCCTTCCATGATCGAAACAAAAGCTTTAACCCCGTCTGATTTGGGTTCGGGCAGGTGGTCGAACTTTTCGATTTCGGGGAAGCTGACATCGACCACTGCCTGCCCCGTCGCTCTGGATTGCTCGAGCATTTGCGGCAAGCGATGCAGGGTTTGAGGACCAAACACCATATCGACAAAAGGCGCCCGGGTTCGAATTGCCTCTCCTTCCTGGCTCGCAACACAGCCACCGACTCCGATCAGCATCTCGGGATTGTTATGTTTGAGTTTCTTCCAGCGCCCCAGTTGCGAGAACACCTTCTCCTGGGCCTTCTCGCGAATAGAACAGGTATTGAGCAGTAAAACATCTGCTTCGGCTTCGATTTCCGTCACCGCAAGCTGGCATTCATGCGCGAGCACATCCAGCATTTTCGCCGAATCGTACTCGTTCATCTGGCAACCGTGGGTTTTGATATAGACCTTTCCGCGCATGCGCATATTTTAACCAAAAGCGCGCAACATACACGGAGTTTGTGGCTTTATCCAGCGAGCAAACCAAATTATGTGTTGCACTCACAGATTGAATTCAGGACGACAATTTACAGGGTTAACCTCTCCAGCAATATTCTAGTAAATTCTGGTTTGTAATCTATACTTACATCAAGACCGGTAAAGAGTAATCACATGCTGTACATCGAATGCTCAATGAAGGATATAATCTTTCCGTTTTTACGATTTGTTTTACTAAACCCGCTCAGTGTCGGTAATACCACTATAGCTTCCACTGAATCTCTGTAAGAAAAATAAATCAGATAATATACCTGCGAAATAAGTTAAATCTCCATGAACAATCATTCGAACCAGTCTCAATATAAACAAGGTATTTCATCCATCCGACATCGACTGCCGGTCAAGCTGGCATGGTTTTCAGTCCTGTTGGGTATGGTGATTGGTATCGTTCTAAGTTTTATTCAATTAACGCTGGATTTTCAACGTGAACAGCAAGCTGCGGAAAATACTATCCAGTTACTCATGTCATCGGTTGCCGGGGTAGCAGCAAATGCCGCTTATCTCCTGGATGAATCGCAGGGACGGGCGGTCATATCGGGCCTGTTTATATCGCCTGTCGTTTATCGTGCCGAGATACAGGATAATTTTGGCGGCATCCTGGTTGAAAAATCCATAGGTGTCCAACCGAAAAAGCCAAACTTTTTTGCACGCGCTTTATTGGGCGAGAATCGCATTCGTGAGTTGGCGCTATCCATGCCCAATAATTCAGAACCAGTTGGACGAATGCGCATCTGGCTTGACCCGAATGTACTGGCTAAAGATTTCCGTTCCAAAGTTTGGTGGGTTTTGATTTTCGGTCTGGTAGGTACCGCTTTATTGTCAGGGGCACTCGGTTTATTGTTCTATATCGTACTTGCCAGGCCACTGGTAGCTGCAGTGAATGAAATTCAGAGCAAGAGGCAGGAAAAAGCCAAGGGTACCATCGTAACTATTCCTAAAAAACACGCGCACGATGAATTAGGCCTGTTGCTCTCATCCTTTAATACCCTGGTCTCGGAACGTGAAGAAGCGGGCAAATACCTGCGCGAGGTTTTGGGTAACTCTCCGATTCCCCTGTTAATTATACGACTATCGGATGGCAAGCTCCTATATGCTAATCCGGCGGCAGGAATGATGTTTGGAGTGACGCTTGAAGATTTCATGAGCCTTTCAACTACCCTTGATTTTTACCAAAAACCTGAAGACATAAAGATGCTGTTTAACAAATTGACAAGGGCTGGCGAAGTCAAAAACTACGAATTACCCATGAAGCGATTTGATGGCTCCAAGCTATGGGTAAATTTAAACGGGAAATTATCTATCTTCGAAGAAGAATCTGTACTCATTGCGGGATTGCTGGATATCACTGAACGTAAAAACTCAGATGAACTCATACGCACTTTATCGCAGGCTGTAGAACAGAGCCCTGTTTCTGTAGTCATTACCGATGCCGATGCTAATATCGAGTATGTTAATAATGCCTTTGAAGCGGTCACTGGATATAGCGCGGTCGAGGTCGTTGGACAAAATTCAAGAATACTGCAATCTGGTAATACCGCCAAAAAGACTTACGATGAAATGTGGCAGGCGATTGGCAATGGCAAACCCTGGCGAGGTGAAATACAGAACCGTAAAAAAGACGGTGAAATATTCTGGGAACACTCTCATATAGCACCAGTCATCGATGATCGTGGCATTACTCGTCACTATCTGGCAGTTAAGGAAGACATTACTTTTCGCAAGCAGCAAGAAGAGCAAATCTTGCACCAGGCACACTTCGACACACTCACTGGTCTACCCAATCGTTTTCTCTCGCTTGATCGTCTATCTCAGCTAATAAATGAGGCTCAACGTAACAAAGAAATGTCTGCGGTTCTGTTCCTCGATCTAGATGATTTCAAGAAGGTTAATGATACCCTGGGACACGAAACAGGCGATAAACTACTGATCGAGGCCGCAAAACGATTGCGCAGTGTCGTGCGCAGCGGTGATACCGTCGGGCGACTTGGCGGTGATGAGTTTATCGTATTACTGGGGGGGCTCACAAAGGTGGCCGATGCACTTCCTACAGTAGAAATTCTGCTAAACCGCTTTCGAGAATCGTTCAGAGTCGATGGCCGGGAACTGATAATAACGGCCAGCGTCGGCATTGCCGTTTATCCGGAGGATGGCGATAGCGCGTCAGAATTACTGCGTAACGCCGATTCAGCCATGTATCACTCCAAGGAGCTTGGGCGTAATACTTATTCGTATTTTACCGACGAAATGAACCTTGGCGTTACTCGGCGTCTCGCGCTGGAAGAACAGATACACGGTGCGTTAGATAGAAATGAATTTACCGTATTTTACCAGCCACAGATCGATGTCATCAGCGGCAAGATAATGGGTACCGAAGCATTGTTGCGATGGTCAAATCCAGCACTGGGCGATGTTTCACCGATAGAATTTATCCCGATTGCAGAGCAAACCGGTCTGATTGTTCCGATAGGTCAATTCGCATTAACAGAAGCGTTACAAAAAACGGTTGAATGGCAAAATAAGTTCGACCCTGACTTCCATATTGCAGTTAACCTGTCACCTCGCCAATTTAGAGATCCTGATCTGGTCAACTATATCGAAAAAAACATCCTGGAATCAGGTTTGTCAGGCGGGAGTTTGGCGCTGGAGATCACCGAAGGGGTATTAATGAGTGGCCACACCTTCATCAGCGACGCCCTCGATGCATTGAGTCGCCTGGGCGTAAACATCGTGATGGATGATTTTGGAACCGGTTACTCCTCACTCAGCTACTTGCGCAGGTATCCATTTGATGTCCTCAAGATTGATCAAAGTTTTGTCAAGGATATAACGGAAGATCGTGCTGATCGAGAGTTAATAAGCGCCACCATTGCCATGGCCCACGGGTTAAATTTGAAAGTGGTGGCTGAAGGCGTCGAGACAGAAGAGCAACTAGCCTTTCTGAAGCAGCTGGGGTGTGATTATGCACAGGGGTATTTGTTTGGTAAACCGATGCCCGGAGACCAACTGAAAAGCTCGCTTCAAGTTTTAGCAGACAACTGTTCCAGGTTATATTCAAATATCGATAGT
>CAZJEJ010000005.1:0-23086 GCA_964544945.1 uncultured Gammaproteobacteria bacterium
CAAGTATACTGGCCCCGAATTTCGATTAACAGGAGAACTCCATGGATCAATCTTTTTCATCGAAGGTGGCGCTGGTGACTGGTGGTAACTCGGGGCTCGGCCGGGCAATTGCGTTGGCTTTTGCCGAACAGGGCGCGAAGGTGGTGATTGCTGCTCGCCGCGTTGCTGATAGTGAGGAAACCGTGTCGATGATCCGCGATGCCGGCGGCGAGGCAATGTTCGTGCAAACTGACGTTGCGCAAACCGCGGACGTCCAGGCCATGGTCGCGACCTGTATACGCGAATACGGCCAGCTCGACATCGCGGTCAACAATGCCGGCATCGAGGGTACGCCGATGGTGCCGACCGCCGACTACGATGAAGCCGTCTGGCGCCAGGTGATCGACATCAACCTGACCGGGGTGTTCCTGTGCATGAAGTACGAGATTCCTGAAATGTTGTCACGCGGGCAGGGTTGCATCGTCAACATGTCGTCGGTGGCGGGGCTAGTTGGCGGCCGGATCGGTGTGGCCTACTACGCGAGCAAGCACGGCGTTATCGGCGCGACCAGGGCGGCCGCGATCGAGTACGCTGACCAGGGTATCCGCATCAACGCGGTTTGCCCCGCGATCATCGAAACGCCGATGGTCGAGCGCGCCTTCGATGGCGACGAGGAATTGAGGGACCGCTTCAGGGCAGTACACCCGGTCGGACGATTCGGCAAACCGGAGGAAGTGGCGTCCGCCACGCTGTGGCTTTGCTCGGAAGGGGCCGCGTTTACCATCGGGCACGCGCTGGCCGTCGATGGTGGCCGCCTGATCTAAAGCAATAAATGGGTCGTGAGGAGCCGATCACCTTTTAATGCTTAACGGCAGTAAAGGGCGCTTTGCAGAATATGTAGTCATTTCCTGAAGGCCTGCTTTCTACCAATAAAACTACAACTTGTTGACATACTTAGACCCTAAAATGTGGTCTTTCTACGGTTGCCGCGCTACTTTCTTTTCGGGTCTTATTGCCAGGTAAACCGTCACCAGGAAAATAATCCCACCAATAATCGAGACCAGACCACCCAGGCCCATCAAACCCATACCGGCAATTTGCTCGAGACCCTGTTCTGCACCGATGGATTTTCGTTGAACGTTGTAACCTCCGGACCAGGCGAGGCCAGTAATATGCATTAGTTGGCCAATGCCGTAGATACCCGGCTGCCACCTGGCGGCCCGACCGGTGACTTTTCTGAAACCCAGGCGCGGCAGTAAATGGTAAGTCATACCCATAAACGCGATAGTCACGCCGACGATAGACCCATGATAATGCGCTGGAATAGTGACGTTACTTCCCGTAATCATGAAGCCGATAGCGCCACCAACACCAAACAGTAGAATTGAAAATAGCAATGCGTTTCTTTCTATTTCAAACCCGGGTGTGGGACGCCATTTTTCAACAATAGCCAGCGTAACCGCCAGACCAATGGGAACGGCAGCCAGCGCGCCACCGTACTTCATTAGCTGCATGAACCAGAGCAGGTGACCACCGGAGCTAACATCAAACGACAAATAAATGATCGGCACAGCCAGCACTGGCGACAGACCCAGTACAAACAAAACAAGAGTCACGCGAGGTGATAATCGCAAATAAGCACCACTGACTGTGGCCAGCCACAACCAGGCAACCAGCATAAGCTGGGTATGACTGAACTGGATAATATGACCGCTACCCCAGAATAGACGGTCATAATACGCCTGACCTTCGAAACCCGGGTCGATGCCGAAATAAGACAGGATTAAAGCCCCGATCGCGAACAGGGATACTATCACTGCGACAAACAGCCCGAAGCGCAAGACACTTTCGCCACTGGTAACGCTTACACTGCTCCATGCAGAGAGAAAAGTACGCACCACCAGCACAGAAAACCCAAGTCCAAACATAGCCAGCCCGACAAAAAAGGTTTTACTTTGTAATACCGGCACATAGTTGTTCATTAGCGGGTAACTTTCACCGGTGAAAGGGGACAGTGTTATAATTAGCGTTCCCAGGCTTGCAAGTGCTAATGAAATCCACCCGCAACGAAGGCAGGGGATGGAATTGTTATAGCTCCAGAATACGCCGGCATAAGCCAGAAACCAGACGAGCACGGTCAAATTGACGTGGATGACTAAAGCGGTACGAAAAAAATCGACCCAGGGGATAATATCCTGGAAAAAAGGGGTGCGGGATAACACGATCAAGATAGTAAATAGACCGCCGATAACCAGTGCCGCAAGACCCAGGAATAACCAGCCAGTCGTCATTCGCCGCGCGTTGATATCTGGTACAGGTAAAGTAAACTGATTTTCTAACATAGTGTTTTTCGTAACCAGGCTTTAGATGAAACTTGCGGCCGATCCAGTGGTTGATAAACCCCAGACCGAGAGGTTTTACTGTGAATCCAACAAAATCGACTTCGACCAGTAGCACGATTACCACCTATATCGAGCAACCCGCTGTCGCTCAGGATATCGAACGGAATGATTTCACGATCGGTTTTTTTGCGATAGGCGCCATCGTCAATATCGTCATGATAACAGCCTATTTTATCTGGGCTTACCGGCAATGGGGAAAAACCGGCAAGCGGGACAAGTGACGAAGGCAATTTGTTTACCATGCTACCCAGCCCTCCGAAAAATAGGTCTTTATTTTTTTATACTGGGATAAAATCGTTGCCGGGTAGTGAGGTTGTGAAAAAGTGGCTACCAGCCTGCCTAAGGGGTCTACCAGGAAAATCGCACTGGTATGAGCAACCAGGTACTGGCCAGAAGCTGTCGCCGTTTCAACCATATAGCCAGCCCCGAATTGCCTGGTCAAACTATCAATTTCCGCTTTTCCTGCGGTAGCACCAATAAATTTCTTATTGAAATAATTAACATAGCTGGTAATCGTTGCAACGGTATCACGCCCGGGGTCAACCGAGACAAATACTACCTGCAGGTCCACAGGTTTTGCACCTGCTTCGTCTTTCAACGAACTATAAACCGAGTTCAGTACGTGTAACGTGGCCGGACAGATATCCGGGCAAGAGGTATAACCAAAAAAGACAAAACTCCATTTGCCCTGGAAACTCTGTTCGTTGATGGACCTGCCCTCGCGGCCGGTCAACTGGAACGGCGTCAGTTGTTTAAACTCCGGGCGAAGTACACCTGTCAATTCAGGTGGAGGCGCGGGCGGTTTTACCAGGATATAGGTGGCCAGCATGACCAGTATAAATAAACCGCCAAGAACCAGCGTACCGACAGGGAATCTGTGATCAGTCACAATAAGCAGTCACCATGTGGTGGCATTCACCAAATCACGGGGCAGGGATATAGTTGAACCTGATGATATGTTCGTTAATTATTCCCGGTTTTATCAAGTCCAGATACCCTTCGGCCAGCTTGATAGTACACGGTGCCAGTGAACCACACTCGAAGACAATGCGGTCTTCCAGGTAACCATATCTTTCAATATTTACGGTAGCCAGTTCGCTCAATTGTCCGAAGGTGCCTTTGAGGTAAGCGGCAACCGTGGTCATCTTTTTTGCCTCTTCGAAGACCCTGGATATCGCCGCCGATTCAACGCTGGTCGCGTATGGATAGGGTATATAGAGCGTTGCGATCCAACGGTTCTTAAAGATTTTAATATATATGTTATTTCGAGCCGTCTCGGATGGGCTGCCGCTGTTCCCGTCCCTGGAAAAATATCCAGAAAAATTCTCCTCGCTATTCGATTGCTGCGCGAACAAATTTATGCCGGGGAAGGCAGCAAATGCTACCAGCGCGGATAATAGAAGGTTTTTGGTGATTGCTGTTTTCATTACTGTGACTCTATTTTCGTGGAAACCTGGGATATATGATTTTTCGGGGAACCGGTATTTTTCGAGTTACCCGGTATCGGAAAAGAAAAACAGGATAAGTAGCCACTCCCTAAGACTGGCGACCCATTCTGCGCGATAATTTGTTTTTTGCATTACGTATCAGGATTTTCATAGTTACCTCGTCAACCTGGTCATGCGACATCAGACTTCCGAGATGATGTATCCGGGAATCATGAGTACTGAAGTGCAACTGGAACCAGTCAGCCAGTTTTTGTTTAAACGCCGACTCGTCCAACTCGACTGTTTCTTCATAACTCTCGGTAATATCACCGATATCATTCAGCAAGCGCTCATGATCAGTTTTATGCTCCTCATAGTGAGTATAACCATGCTTCTGCATCATTTGTTCTTCCAGCGCAAAATGAGCTGAAATGCTGCCATAGATATCACCAAGGCTATCGATAACAAGCTGTTTGTCTGCTTTATTATCTATCAAAGCGTACATGGAATTGATTTGATCAATCAGTTTTTTGTGCTCGTGATCAATACCGATGATCCCGGTACAATATTCTTCTCGCCATTCGATCAATACCATATTCAGGGAACCTCTGCTTAATCCTGAGTCATCTAACTGGGGGTCAAGTTATCACGGCAAATAGAAAATTTAATTGATCAAAGTCAAGCTGTTGACGAGGATTACATGGTGTATGCATAAAGAATATTTTGCTGCTCAAATTGACTTTTATCAAGTAAATTCCAACACTTATTCTATAGCCTGACTCAACCAGACGTCTTTCGCGAGAATGGTCGTACGCATATTCCCTGGCCTGAAAGGGTAGGAGGGCGTGGAGTGTACGCGTTAATCTCAAGAGACTACCTTAACAAAAACCAAGCGAGGTTTGCTATGTCCGAAGCGGATGATCTGCCTAAAACCGAAAAAATCCCTTTCTTCCAGAGAGTGCTCGACAACCCTTTCCTGTTGCTATTTTTGGGTGTTGTATTCCCCACGGTTTTCTACCTCATATGGGGCATCATGGAAATCGCTACCATTCCGGTTGCTCCATAAAATAATTAAGGAGAATATCTAATGAGTACATTTTTACCCCCTTCGGAACGTATTTGGTGGAATGTCCCGGTCGGAAAGCAGGAGCTAGTGTGGATTGGTATCGCGCTAATCTGGAGTCTGATCATGTTTTTCATGATGCCTTTCTGGCATGTTTACGGAAAACAAAACCTCTCTAACGAAGCTTATCAGACCACACCGCAACAATTTCAGGCCAAGGTTGACGCAATGGTAGAGAAATACAAGGTTGGTGAAGAGGCAGGCATCCCAATTGTACGTCCACCCCCCGGCAGTGATATTTACATGCTAGGTAGACTCTGGCAGTGGTACCCGATTTTCGAGCTGGAAAAGGACCAACCCTATCGCCTGCACCTTTCATCGATGGACTGGTTGCATGGTTTTTCCTTGCAGCCAGTAAACATCAACCTGCAAGTCGTTCCGGGCTATGAAATGGTTATAACCATGACCCCCGATCAGTTGGGTGAATTTACTGTCATTTGCAACGAGTATTGTGGCATCGGCCACCATACCATGCTCGGTAAAATCTACGTGAGGGAGAGTTAACATGGCACAGTTCAGAGTTTGCCCGGATTCGGGCTTCTTTTTTGACAAGTCCGCTGAAAGCCTGATGAAGGTGAATGCCGTCGCGGGTGCTGTAGCGTTACTGATCGCCGGTATTATGGCCTTGGGTGTTATTTTAACCCGCTGGCAGGAAGTACATTTGTTACCTGCAGACATGTTTTATCAAGTGCTCACCTCGCACGGGATCAATGCCCTGCTTTTCTGGGTCATTTTCTTCGAAATAGCAATTCTGTATTTTGCTTCATCGACGCTATTGCGTACGCGCCTGGCGGCGCCTCGATGGGCCTGGGCTGGGTTTGCATTGATGCTCATCGGCGCGGTGATGAACAACGTGGCAGTATTACAGGGCAATTCGAGCGTGATGATGACTTCGTATGCGCCGATGCAGGCAGCCCCTCACTTTTACCTGGGATTAATCCTGTTCGCTGTGGGCGCGTTGATCGGCTGTTTCGTTTTCCTGGGAACACTGGTAATCGCCAAAGAAAATAAAACTTATGAAGGTTCGATTCCACTGGTTACTTTCGGAGCATTAACGGCCTGCATTATAGCGGTCTTCACTATTGCCTCCGGTGCAATTATCCTGGTACCGACTTTTCTCTGGTCTATCGGCTACATCAATCAAATCGATGCACAAATGTACCGATTGATCTGGTGGGCTATGGGGCATTCGTCTCAGCAGATTAACGTCGCCGCGCATGTATCGGTGTGGTACCTGATCGTAGGTATTTTGTTCAATGCCAGACCCATGTCGGAAAAAGTGAGTCGAGGCGCGTTCCTGCTTTATATCCTGTTTCTGCAACTGGCCAGTGCGCACCACCTTCTGGTCGATCCAGGCATGAGCTCCGAGTGGAAAATATTTAATACCAGTTACGCCATGTACCTGGCCGTACTGGCAAGCATGATTCACGGGCTCACCGTACCCGGCTCTATGGAAGTAGCGCAGCGTGCTAAAGGATTCACCAAAGGATTATTCGAGTGGCTACGCAAGGCACCCTGGGGGAATCCCGTATTTTCAGGCTTTTTCTTCGCACTGATTATTTTTGGATTCATCGGTGGTATCACTGGCGTGGTAATGGGAACCGAACAGATCAACCTGATTATCCATAACACAATCTATGTGCCAGCACATTTTCACGCAACCGTTGCAGTCGGTACAACATTGACGTTTATGGCGTTAACCTACCTGTTGATTCCGGTTTTGTTCAGGCGTGCTCTATTTCTGCCCTGGGTAGCCAGGATGCAACCTTACGTATTTTCGGCAGGCATGACCCTGATGATTCTATTCATGCTCGGCGCCGGTACCCTGGGTGTTTCCAGACGTCACTGGGATATGGATTTCACCGGTGCCGCACTGAGCTTCGAATACCCGGGAACCGCTTATACGATGATGGCGATCGCCGGTATCGGCGGTGTTTTAAGCGTTCTTGGAGGCGCTATGTACCTGGTGGTAACCGTCGGTTCTCTATTGTTCGGTAAGAAACTGGATAAGGCTGCTGGTCTGCTTCAGAGTTTTGGTGTACCACTGGCGCCTGAAAGCTATACAATTGACCAACCAGAACGGTTAATGATGGCTCCAAAGCTGACGGTCGAAGAACATGGTTCTGGCGGATTCGAAGCGCCCGGGACATTTGTACTGGCGATGGTCTTATTGGTCAGTTTTGTTGTTTATTATTTCATCAACTGGTCTTACCTGTCGTCCGTCTGGCCACTTAGCTAGAATAACAGGGCGTCTAAAGCGGGATAAACCTCGGTTTATCCCGCATTAATTCTCAACTGTCGTCACAGAATTTGGGACGGCAATACACCTGGTCGGTGAGGAGAACGCAGTAGTAAAGGCATGTTTAGTCAAATATCAAATTTGTTAAAACTGCGTATTGGCGTAATCATGATGTTGACTGCACTGACCGCTATGGTGGTAACACCCGGTCAGCAGCCCAGTGGTTTCGAGGCGCTTGTGCTGGCATTTGCGGTACTGATATCAGCCGGTAGCGCGGGGGCGTTTAATCAATATTTTGAAGTTGATCTTGATCGACTGATGCCGCGTACCCGAAACCGGCCTTTCGTTACCGGGCGTTTTCACAAAGGCCCCCTCTGGCTGGCTATTATATTTATCCTTCTCCTCGTAGGGGTCGGTTCCTCTGCCCTGGTATTGAACGGGGTTGCCGCACTCTATATCTTTCTTGGCGCATTCTTTTACGCGGTCGTCTATACCATTTGGCTGAAACGCCGCTCCTGGATGAATATTGTCATCGGCGGCGCATCTGGCAGTTTCGCAGTCCTCGCGGGTGCCGCCACCGTCGACCCCACGTTGAGCCCCATCCCGATAATGCTGGCGCTAGTATTATTTTTCTGGACCCCATCCCATTTCTGGAGCCTGGCTATCGCCAAGCATAAAGATTATGCCAAAACCGGCGTTCCCATGTTACCGGTAGTCATCGGTAACAGGCGCACTGCCATTGTGGTGATGGGCAATACATTAATCCTGGTGGGTATTTCGATCCTACCGTTTTTTTATGGTATGAATTGGCTCTACCTTGTAGCGGCATTAAGTGGCGGTGGATATTTTATTTACCACAACTATTTAATGATCCTGGACCCTGCCCCGAAGGTAGCCATGAGGAGCTTTTTCGCATCTCTGGTACAATTGGCATTTCTCCTGACAGGCGCTGTGCTTGATGTTTATTTCACTGGATAATAGCTGCTAAAGTTAAATCTTCCATGCGTGTACTAGTTTTGATATGTAGTTACCTTCTACATACGGTTTTCCTCTCCAATGCTTATGCGGTTATTCCACCAGTAGCCGAAACTATGTCTTCGAATGGAACGGAGTCGACATTCGATTATGACCGTGCACTGGAAATCAGTCAGGGAGCGATTGGTAATCAGGTAGGCAACCTTAACTTGATCAATTCCGCTGGCAACCCTGTGGCCCTGGACAGCTTTCGCGGCAAGCCGCTGGTATTGAGCATGGTTTATACAAGCTGTTACCAGATATGCCCAATGACAACACGGCATCTGTCGAAAGTCGTACAAAAAGCACGTGATGCGCTGGGAGACGAAAGCTTTTCTATTGCAGTTATTGGGTTTGATACCCAGGTGGATACGCCCGCAGCGATGCAATACTTTGCCAACAAACAAGGAATTAGCGATAAGGGCTGGAACCTGTTGAGTATTAGCCAGACCGATGTACAAAGCCTGTCAAAAGATATCGGTTTTCAATATTTTCCTTCTTCAAATGGCTTTGATCATCTCATTCAGACAACAATTATAGATGCTGAAGGCAAGGTTTATCGCCAGGTGTATGGACAGGTATTTAATACCCCATTGCTGGTCGAGCCCTTGATGGAGCTAGTACTTGGACGCTCACCACCGGAGCGCTCGCTGCTTGATGACCTGAGCAGTAAAATCAAGCTCTTTTGCACGACCTACGATCCGGTTCGGGATGGATACTATTTTGACTATTCGCTGTTTTTGGGCATGTTGATCGGTGGAACCATCATTGTCTTTACCGGAATCGTTGTAATAAGAGGCTTCCTTAGATAGCCCGTGTTAGTCAATCCTGTAAAGCGAGCTTACCTCGCTCTCGAATCCTGGTTTAACCTTTCATTCGGGACCGAGTGGAATCCGTTATATCACCTCGGCACCTTGTCCTTCTTCCTGTTCTGGATCATTCTGGTCAGCGGAATTTATCTTTTCATACCTTTTCAGGGTAGTCTCGCTGGCGCCCATGCATCGGTAGAATATATAACGCATGATCAGTGGTACGCTGCGGGTATCATGCGCAGCCTGCATCGATATGCCTCGGATGCAGTCATAATTACTATTTTGTTACACATGTTCAAAGAATTTGCCTCGGGTCGCTATCGCGGATTTCGCTGGTTTTCCTGGGTAACAGGCATACCCAACCTGTGGATGATAGTGACACTGGGTATAACAGGTTACTGGCTGGTATGGGATGAACTGGCACAGTATATTGCGATTGGTTCTGCACGGTTGATGGATGCGCTGCCCATATTTTCCGGGGCGATGACGCGTAATTTTGTATCGGGAGAAATGACGGACCGATTTTTTATCCTGATCGAGTTTCTCCATCTGCTGGGCCAGCCGATGCTGCTTTTGTTCATGTTGTGGCTTCATGTCAAGCGTTTATCCAATGTCGATATCAATCCACCGCGAGGTCTGGCCATCGGGACCTTTATCGCCTTGCTGACCCTGTCGCTGGTCAAACCCGCCATCAGCCATGCGCCGGCGAACTTGAGCAGCGTGCCCCAGGTTCTAAATATCGACTGGTTTTACCTGAATATTTATCCACTACTCGATTACTGGTCTGAAGACTATGTATGGATACTGACAACGGGTATTACTTTTCTGTTAATCATGTTGCCATGGTTATTACCGAGGAAGGATGATCCGAAAGCGGTAGTTGATCTTAGTCACTGTAACGGCTGCGGGCTGTGCTTCGACGATTGCCCATTTGATGCTATTTCGATACAGGCGCGAACCGATGGTGCAAGATTCGACCAGGAGGTAGTGGTGAATTCTGCCCTTTGTGGTGCTTGCGGTATTTGTGCGGGCTCCTGTCCTGCCTCGAATCCATTTAGAACGTCCCGTGGGGAGCTAAAGACAGGAATCGATATGCCGCATTTACCCGTCGACCAAATGCGAACCACAACCAGAGAAACCATCGCCGCGATGAGCGGCGATATTAAAATACTCGTCTTTGGTTGTGAGAATGGATTGAATGTTACCCGACTAGATAGGGAGGATACAAAGGGTGTACGGCTTATCTGTAGTGGGATGTTGCCACCAACACTGGTCGAATATGCGTTAAAAAAAGGCGCCGATGGAGTCATGGTAACCGGCTGCCGACAGAACGACTGCTATTTTCGATTTGGCAATCTCTGGACGAAAATGCGGTTCGAAGGTAAGCGCAAACCGATTCTCCGCGGCAGGGCAGACCGTAACCGCATTCGCTTACACGGTGCCGCCGAAACGGATAAACATGAAGTCGAAAAAGATTTGAATGATTTTCGGTCACAACTGATCGAGTTGAAGCAAGCCACTGAGACATCTGCAGATGAACGAAACTAAGGACGGATCCTCATGGCTGGCATAGACAACAAACCGTTACGCTATCTGCTGCAAGCAATCAATTACAGCATTTTTATGGGCTTAATATGGTATTTCTCAAGCGCGCCATCGATTCGAATTCTTGCTGAAGATGAAGCCATGATCACCATTGCCTTTGCCCATGCGGGTGAATTTCGCGAACCCTGCCGAAAACTCAGCAATGAAGAACTCGCCAGGCTACCGCCCAACATGCGCAAGCCCGAGGAATGCCCACGCGAGCGTTCTCCCGTTATGATTGAAGCCTTGCTTGATGGACAGCCGCTATACAGTGAATCACTACCGCCGATGGGCCTGTTCAACGATGGCGGCGTCGACGTTTATTACAGTAAAAAAATACCCGCTGGTGATCATTATTTATCATTAAAAATGAATGATAATGCCCGGATAACAGGATTTAACCACAGTCTGGAGCAACAGGTAACAATCGATCCTGCCCAGATCCTGTTGATCGACTTCGATTCAAGAACAGGCTTTATTATTAGAGATGGATTGAGCCAGGTGAACCCCTGATCGTACGCTGTATTCGCCCATCTTACGGTAGCGTCTGAGCATAGGCTAAAATGTCGACAAGCAGGGGCATGTCAAAAACCTGAAGCGGCGGCATTGACTCATTCGGGTGACCATTGCGGATTTTGTGGAGTGCCTCCCAGGGATTCTTACGGGCAACATCCCCAATGTCTCTCCCCGTGGCCAGTGCTTTACCGTTTTTGCCATGGCAGGTAGCGCAGAGAACATTGAACTCGTCTTTACGGCGCTTCGGATCTCCTTTAGCGGCACCGGTCTTCGGGTCGATATACTCGTCCATATCGATTTGACCACGGGATACAAAATTCGCCAAATCTATCAAATCCTGCCTATCCAGGGGTGCCTGATACCACCGCTTGCCGTAATAGCGGTGATTAGTGTCCATCAGCAGTTCAATGACTTCTCGTGGATCGCTGCCCGCGAGCGCACGGATACCTTTGATGCCGGTGCGATGGAGACCCTTACCGTAGGCGCCATCTAACCCCTTGTAGTCCCAGCCATGGCATTCCTTGCAGCGCCAGTTGGCTTCCGGAACGGTCGCGTTGGATGCCTGCTTCGGATAGGCTGGATGACGCGACGAAGGTGCCTGAGCGCCAGTTTCCTTTTGCCAATGATCGTAGAGACGCCCTCCCCTGGCTATCGAGGCAAACAGGTTCTTTTCCGGCAGGGATTGAATATAGGCGAACAGGTTGCCGAGGCGACTGGCTTCGAGAAAACGAAACGGTGGCATCCGCACCCCGGGATGTCCGTTGAGAACTTTATGTATCGCTTCTTGTGGGTTGCGTCGTGCGAAGACCCCGAGCGGCATCATGGTCTTTATTTTAAGGCCGTCGGTACCGTGGCAATTAGCGCAAATGGTTGCATAAAGCTTTACTTCACGCGTGGCATCGCCAGCAATACGGTTCGAACCAGGTTCGATGTAAGGGGCCACATCTGTCGGCATATAAGCGATAAAGGCGGCAAGGTCCACGAAATCGCGCTCTAGCAGCATACTCTCATAGCGATGGTTTTTGTCTCTCAGAATAGAAGCGAGCTTACCGGAGTCGAATCCCTCGACGCCCCTGAGTACCCCGGTTCCCTGCTCGGACCGGCCTTTGTAATCCCAGCCGTGACAGGAGACGCAACGCCAGCTGGTCTCGATGTTATCCATCGATGACGGGTAGATTTTGTATTTAGGATGGATTTCCGAGGGCGGCCGGTCTTTATTCTCAAGAAACCAGTTATCGAACAGTCTTCCACCCCGGGCGATGGACGCGCTCTCGGCGGCCCAAACAGGTACGTAACCCATGTTTAACGTGATGGCCAGGAGAGTCGTTATCGTCACGACTACAAATCGTATGCCCCGGTGTTGATAAAATGGACGTAGTTGAAAACCTGTCATCTCTTGACCCTCTTAAATATAGCCCCTTCAGTGGGAATAATTTTTCTAAAAGCTTAAGAAACCTCTGATATTTACCCCTCCTGATTTTACACCATTTCAAGCACCATCACACACGCCTGATATCGGAATTTCATCCCGCCCAGATTTATTCTCACAGCAGTGGTTCGGACTTCGCGGGGCTACTGCGTGGTAAGTAGTTCAATTACTTTGAATGAAGAAACCGCCAGCACCATAATAATCGCAAAAAACACAACCGAGCGATGCTTTAATCGATCGCCCCGAAGAGCCTCAATCTTATTCAGTATCCAGTCTGACAACAAATAAAGTACCAGTCCCGCAGTTGTGTAATAGACAAATTCCATCGTTAGTTACCTTTTATATTTCGCTTGTGTATATGTGAAAACCGAGGATGTAAATCAAGACACCAGTGACCGATACATAAATCCACAGGGGTAGTGTCCAGCGTGCGAGGCGTGGATGCTTGCTGAAGTTACCCGTGATCGCAAAATAAACCGTGGAGAAAACCATGGGTACGATAACCGCTGCCAGGATTACGTGTGAAGCCAGGAGTGTGAAATAAAACGGACGGATGAGTCCCTGTCCTGCAAACGGTAGATACCCAACCCGGGCGTGATAAGTCAGGTATGAAACCATGAACACCGTGGAGGTCACCAGGGCAATTGCCATACACAGGCGATGCTGGCCGCGTTTCTTGTTTCGAATAAAGTAGTAACCTGCCCCTAGTAACAACGCGGCAGCGGTGTTAAGCATCGCCTGAAAATGCGGCAGGTAAGGAATTATTTCATCGAGCGTCATGGGGTTAGTGGCTGGTACCTTCAGATCGAGAGATCTTATTATAAACATTGTACTTGCCAGAGGGTTTATTCATAGGAATTCGCTTTACCTCTTCCAGCGTAGTCGCATCGAATACTATCACGGCGCCATCCGTATCCCAGATACTGAGCAGCGCATACTTGCCGTCGCGGGTGAACTCGATATGAGCGGCGGTCTTGCCTGGTACGGGTCGCAATGTTTTAACGATTTCGAGGCTACGCTTGTCGATGACATGCATCACGTCCTTGTTAGGGCCGAAGAATACATCGACCCAGGCGTAAGGCGTATTTTCATGGCTACGCATAAAAAAACCGGGGCCGAGGGTTTCGATTTCCTTGATCGTTTCCCAGGTTTCCATATCGATGACACTGACGCTGCCTTTTTTCAGGTTTGGTGTCGCCAGCACAGTACGCCCCTGGTATTGCCAGGTTATCCCGGAGCCGAGATGAGGCATGCCTGGTAACGCCAGATCTTTGACGATAACCCGCCCGATATCCATATCGACTACCTGCCCCTTACCCTCGCGAGAGGCACCGATGATGGATACGTACTCCTGATCGAAGAAAAAATCATCGAGGTAATCGTCAACCTGGATTCGACGAACCGGAAACGGCTCGGGTTCAACATTTTCACCCGAATCCGGGTTGTAATCGTGTACCCAGCCACCAAATCCCATGGGGGGATCGTCATCGTAGGATATTTCCCAGACTTCCGGAATATCCTTGAGAGCAGCGATAAAACTATTGCGAGGGGGTGCGGTATACACCGCGCTGACCCGGGAGGTATTTCCATTGCTGTCTTTTACTTCGTACAATTTTATCGGTTTTAGGTCGGTCGCATCCAGTAGTACCAGCGAATGTGGCAAATAGTTCGCTACCATCACGTAACGATCATCGGCCGACACCGCGAGGTTGCGGGTATTGATACCGGCACGGATTTCAGCCACCAGTTTAAGGTTGTAGATATCGTATTTACTAATCCAGCCATCGCGTGAAGCAAAATAAACAAAACGCCCCGTTGATGAATACTTCGGACCACCATGTAACGCAAAACGAGATTTAAAGCGGTGTATCGGCTCCATACGATCACCATCGAGCAGGGTCACATAGTGATCACCTAGCTCTACTACGAGGAACAGGTTCAGTAAGTCATCGACTTTGAATACTGGCTTGTTGGGCAGATCGCTGAGCTTATTGTGGATAATGCGACTAGCATTAATCTCGGCCAGGCCCCAGACAACAGCCTGGTCTGATGGCGTATAAATATATTCTGCCAGGGCCGCAATGTCTTTTTCGGACAACTTTCCGGCAAAAGCGGGCATCTGTGTCGCAACGCGGCCATTAGTGATGACGTCAACGGCGGCTGGTTTACGCAACCGCTTCAGGTTACCCGGCAACAGCGCGGGCCCCATGGCCCCCAATCGGTTTTCGCTGTGACACTCAGCGCAATTATCTTTATAGATTGTTATGACTTCCTGCGCGAAAGCCTGGTGTTCTATCGCGAGCGAAAGGCTTAATAAAACCGCTGTTAACAGGGTAATTTTATAGGGCATGGTTTAATTTTTCTTGAAATTTGCTTGAGGTTATTCTGTCACGTGTACTACGCCGATCATCTCCGAATGCGGCCCACAACGGTAGGAAAAAGAACCCACTTGCTGGAATTGACGTTCGTAAGCGTCTTCAGGGAATAAATAGTCGGCCGGTTCCTCTTCGCCAAGCGATTCAAACCAGACACTGTGATACTGGCGTTTTTCATGGTTCTCCCAGCGCAACGTCTGCCCCTGTTTAATGGTAATTTCCTGTGGCAAGAACGTGTAACCTTTGATAATCACTACCTGCTCCTCGTCTCCGCTAGCGAAGGCATATTGACTGAATACGGCGAGTAGCAATACCAGCAGTAGTGAACGACATTTCATAGATTTACCCCCCGGTTCCTGAAAGCTCGTGATTACCTGCCTATCGCATTGATCTCGGCGTCTTCATCATCAAAACCCAGCTTCAGCCCCAACGAGACATGGTGGAAACGACTGCTACTGTAATCATCGTGAATGGCAAAGCCGATATTGTACCATTGATCGCTACTCATGCTGATGTCGCCGAGTTTATCGGAAACCAGTTTACGGGTCATTTCTACTGTCCATATACCATCGTTAAGGCTACCCTTAAAATCCACGCCCTGACCGCCACTCATAACACGTTCGGCAAGAACGTAACCATCTTCAGATTCCCCGCTACCAGACTTGTAGCGCAGCAAATCCATGAATGAACCATTTTCCAGCGCTTCCTGAATCTCGACTTCGGTTTTGAGCTTGTCCCAACCCCCGCGCTTCTTACCATCCTTGCCGTCAATTTCGATGGCGGTGCGACTTTCCTTGAGGTACTTGGTGATACCATTGCTCAAATCCAGTCGTGTAGCCACCGGACTACTCGCCAGGGTTGCATCGTCGGGCCGGGAAGGCATATAGTTTGCATCGATATGACAGGTTTGCCAGCATCCCGCGCGATCCGCGTACTCCACTTTTGGATCATCTTCACTGTCGGTTGACAACATGACGGCTAGCTTGATCGGGTTATCGGGATCCATCTTGCCGCCGTCGATGAATGGAATGGGTGTATGCTCGGTGGATTCCCACTGAAAGCGCAGGTAAAGATTCTCGGCATCGTACGCTGCCTGAATGTTGACCAGGATGCTGCCGCGTTTACCGGGAATCGGCGTCGATTCAGCCTTTTCACCGGATACGATCAATTCGCCTATATCGGCTTCCTCGTCTTCGTGGCATTCAAAACAGCGGTCGCCCGTGACAAAAGCGCGTTTCCCGCCATGATCACTACCCTTGAGAGCCCATTCCATGGAAGCCTGTCCTGGATAGAACAGGGTAACTTCTCTCGGCTCGATAGTGGACCAGTCAATATTACCGGTCTCTGCGCCTTGCGTAGCAGTGGTCGTTGAATCTTCATCCTCTGCCGACTCAACGACTGCTTCTTCGGTGGTTTTGGAGGCGTCTTCGCTTGCTTCGGGAGCTTCCCTGACTACCGGGTCGCTTGCTTTTTTGTCACCCTGTTGAGCATCGATTAGCGCCTGCCATTGGGGTGGGATGGGACGCCTGTTATCCGGATCTGGTATTTCCAGCGCGGTCAATTCTTCATCGCTTAGCTGGTCGTGTACCTTGGTATGAGCAATTCCCTTGTGGCAGTCGATACAGGTATTGCCGGCCTTCAAACCGTTGATGTGCTGTTTACGAGACCGTTTTTTCTGATCTTCAGGATTCATCGAGTCGAAATCGTGGCAGTTTCGACATTCACGCGAATCGGTCGATTTCATCGCCTCCCATACATTTTTTGCCATTTCCAGACGTTTATTGTCGAATTTTTCTGGTGTATCGATCGATCCCAGTACTTTATGCAGCACTTCGTTACTGGCCTGCACCTTACGTATTACCTTGTGCACCCAGGGATCCGGTACATGGCAATCTGAACAGATGGCCCGGACACCGCTGCGATTACTATAGTGGATGGTTTTTTTATACTCTTGATAGACATTATCTTCCATTTCATGGCAGGAAATACAAAACTTCAGGGTATTGGTCGCTTCTAGCACAGTATTGAATCCACCCCAGAAAATAATCCCGATAGCCATGAAAAAAAGTGCAGCGCCGAGCGTAGTCCCCAATATGACCTTTCGGGACATCAAGCCAAATTTTTGCGATGAATTACCCATGAATGAATCTCCCTCGATTTTTGTTCAGAGTTTTACGCAAAAGCCCCAGCATAAGGCGTTTGAGTAATACCCCATTTTGAAAGAAGAAAGGGCGGGCATACTATCGGGTATGCCCGCCCTGTTTGCCTCACATCGTAACTTGAAAAAAAGATCAGGTTACGTGATGGACACGGTTATAGACATTGAACTTGCCGGTAGGAGTGGTCAAGCCCTTTATACGTTTGATCTCCTTCAGAGTCCTGGCATCGTAAACCACGATTTCTCCAGTTGGGTTCTTGCTATCCTTACGATTCCAGACGGAAACCCAGACTTCTGAACCATCCTTATTAAACTCCATGTGCACCGCAACCTTACCCGCTTCCTCGGTTACCCGAATCGTCTTGATCACTTTACGGGACTTCTTATCGATGACCTTGACGCTTTGCTGAATTTCAGGCTCAGGGTGCTTGGTCTGGTCGGCCCATACGTAAGCAGACTTGGGGTGGGTGCGAATAAATACACCAGGCCCATCTGTATCGACCTCGTAGCAAATCTTCCAGGCAGCATCTTTGTTGCCTACAGGATCATTGCCCCAGACCGTAACCTTGCCCACACCCAGGTGCGTGGTACCGCCCACAGGTCCGCACTTCGGATCATTCCAGTTTGCGCCCGGACCCGGATGAGGTTTCTTGTCGGTATCGATCATGGCTTCCAGTTTACCCGTCTCGGAGTCAACGATTACCATCTTGTTGGAAGCATTGGCAGCGATTTGAAAATAACGACCGGTGGGGTCGAAGAAGCCATCGTGCAGGTACTTGGCTGAATTTACCTGCTTGATATTGAGATTGTCGAGATCCTTGTAATTCACCTGCCACATCTGACCCAACTCCTTCACAGCAACCCAGAATGTAGACTGGTTCGGGGTCGTATAGATAGCAGCCACACGCGCCTCGTTCACATACTCACCATCAACGTTGACACCCCGGGTTGAAACCACTTTTAGCGGCTCCATCGTGATGGCATCAAGAATAACGAAGTGAGGCGGCCAATAACCACCACCGATGACGTATTTACCATCGCCGGAAACGGCGACGTCACGCGCATCGTAGGCTACCTGGGTTTCGGCTACCAGCATCTTGCCTGGTTCCTGCCACAGGTCGATCTTGGTCATTTTGCCATCGCGACCCTGGGTATACCAGAAGCGACCCGCAACACCGTTAACTGGCGTTTCCGTACTATGCTTTTCGGTGGTTTTGACCACGTGCACCGCATAGCCCGTATCGATATGATCGACTATTTCATACGTATCACCATCGATGATTGCGATCGTGCCCGCATCCCGCTCGATAACCACGAAGAAATTCTCCCAGTTACGACCGTGCAATGGCCTGGTTGGGTAATCTTTGGGTTCGATATATACCTTATGGCGCTCTTTCATCAGGGCCAGAGACATTTCAGGCGGCACAGGCGGCTCCATCTGAATATACCGGGCTAAGAGGTTAATTTCCTCGTCTGAAAAAATATCGTCGAAGTTGTTCATTCCGCCTTCGGTGCCCAGCTTGATGATCTTTGAGAGACGCTTTGTACCCAGCTTGAGCGTACCTTTGGATTTTTTCGCCTTGTTGGACTCCGGTAACAGCCGTTTACCTGTCGCGCCCTTTCGTAATACACCATGACATCCGGCACACCGTTGGAAGTACATGCTTTTTGCCTGTTCGAATTCAGCCTCATTCAGAGGTTTAAAATCTTTCTTGGCAAAAGCAACCCCCGATGTCGTGGCCAGCCCTATGCTCACGGTAAGCAAAATTACTCCGTGGCTAATTTTTTGTTTCACACTCATCGAATCGTGCTCCTGACTATTAAAAATGGACCATCTATAAGAAAATTGATTTGTAAAACTTGTATTCGAACGTAACAGTATTACCCCGGTGACAAGCTTTCCTTGACTTTTGTCAAAAATTAAAGGAATGGCGGTCGACGTCCGATTAACAGCATAAAAGGCACGCTTAAGCACCTGTGTCGTACCGCACTCACCCGGGACCCCGGTGCGGAGGGATGAAGAGACTTTTATGATATACCCTCGCCCAGACTCGGTGAAATAATCGCTATTCAAGGCCCACTGTTACAATTATCATCACGACTATGCCTGATAAAAAACACCTGTTAATAGTCGCCCACAATCCATCGCCCAACACTCAAAAACTGGTGGATGCGACGATGCGTGGGGCGACACACAAAGATATCGAGGGTATTACAGTCAAGCATATTCCGCCATTGCTGGCGAGCCCGGACGACGTGTTCTGGGCGGACGCGATTATTCTGGGTACCACGGAAAATTTCGGTTATATGAGCGGTGCTTTAAAAGACTTTTTCGACCGGATTTATTATCCTTGCCTGGAGAAAACCGAGGCTATGCCATTCTCGCTTTATATCCGTGCCGGTCTCGATGGTACCGGAACCAGGATCGCTGTGGGTAAAATTACCACCGGCTTAAGCTGGAGGGCGGTGCAGGACCCCATCATCCTGCATGGTGAATACCGACAAGAGTTCGAAGTTCAGTGCGAGGAACTCGGCATGCTGATGGCGGCAAGTCTGGAATCAGGCATTATTTAACCAGGAGCAACAATGATATGACAAATTTTAGTGGGAAAAAGGTTATCGTTTTCGGTGGCACTTCGGGCATGGGCCTGGAAATCGCCAAAATGTTACAGCAGGCGGACGCCGAGGTTGTAACCGTCAGCCGTCGTGGTGCGCTGGGCAATGGCAACGATAACATGCAAAATGAAATAGCCGATGTGCTCGACCGGGAAGCACTTATGGCCTTGTTTTTAAAACATGAAGGTTTCGATTTCCTGGTCAACGCGGCGACTGGTGGCGCACGCGCGATTGGCCCGTTTCTAGAAATGGACCTGGATGGTTTTCAGGGTTCGTTCGCCAAACTATGGGGTTATGTCAATACCGTACGCCTGGGCGCACCCCATATGGCACGGGATGGGGCGATCGTGTTATTGAGTGGATACCCGGCGCGTAAATGGCGCCCCGGTGTACTGGCGATTGCCACGGTCGGTAGCGCGGTCGAGGGTTTCGTGAGAATGGCAGCCAACGAAATCAAGCCTGTTCGGATTAACGCGGTATGCCCAGGCTTAATCGATACCCCGATGTTCGCCCAGGAAGGCGAGGCGCGCGAACAATATTTCAATGAAACGACGAAAAATAATTTGATCCCGCGCCCGGGAAAACCCGAAGAAGTGGCGCCCGCAGCAATATTTCTACTCGAAAATCAATTCGTCACCGGTACCATCGTGGATGTGGATGGCGGGGCAATACTGGCATGACCCGATCGCCTGGCTATGCGTGGCTCCACGCAGGCAAACCTCAATATGGCAACCCCTGGAATAAACTATGAGCGACACACCAAGAGGCACACTCACCATACGTACCCTCGCGATGCCCGCCGATTCGAATCCATCCGGCGACATTTTTGGCGGCTGGGTTTTGTCGCAAATGGATATCGCTGCTGGCATTTGCGCGGGCGAACGTGCTCGTTGTCGCACTGTCACGGTGGCGCTCGACAGCATGAGCTTCATCGAACCGGTTAAAATCGGCGATGTTCTATGTGTCTATGTAGAATTAATCGGGGTCGGCATTACGTCGCTCAATATGCACGTCGAAGCCTGGACTCAACGCGCCCGCTCCGGCTATGAAAGGAAGGTTACCGAAGCAAGGTTCAAATTTGTTGCGCTCGATATTGATGGCCGGCCTACGTCAGTACCACCAATATCGGACTAATTCGAGTCCTCGGTTTGGAGCGCATTATTGAGCAATTCGATCCAGTGCACCACAGGCACATTGATACCATCGGCGATATGCATCTGACAGCCAATATTTGCAGTCGCGATAAGTTCGGGTTTTTCGATCATCAGGGCTTTTTGTTTTTGATTGCGCAAGCGCACCGACAGTTCAGGCTGTAACAGGGAATAGGTACCCGCTGAGCCACAACATAAATGTGCATCGGCGACTTCACAGAGCTGGTACCCGACCCTCGCTAATATTGATTCAACTGTGCCCTTTAGACCCAGACCATGCTGCAAGGTACAGGGCGTATGAAACGCGACCCGCCGTGGTTGCGCAATTTTAAGCGGGTGTTTTTCTAATTCTGCCCCGACCAGTTCACTGATATCCCGGGATAATTCGGCGATGGTTCTTGCCTTGTCAGCATATTCTGATTCATTGGCAAAGAGTTCCGGGAAATCCTTAAGGGTCACGCCGCAACCACTGGCTGTAAATACGATCGCTTCGATCCCCGCTTCGACCTGTGGCCACCAGAGATCGATCAATCGACGCGCCTGGCGCCGACCCTGTTCGATTTGCGAAGTATGCAACCCTACTGCACCGCAACAGTGTTTCGCCTGAATTTCAATGACAGAGATTCCAAAGTGATCGAGTAGCCTCACCGCCGCCGCATTGGTATTCGGCGCGAGCGATGGTTGCACGCAACCAGACAGCATCAACACCCGACGTTGATGATGACTTCGTACTCTCGCGATTGGCTTCTGTTTTGCCGGAATCGAGCGACGCAAGCCGGCGGGTAGCACCCGGGAGAAGAACCGGCCACATACGAGTCCTAAATGGAATATCCAGCCTGAATTTAAAAACCAGGTAATCCCCCGTCGTTTGATGCGTTCTATCGTCGGCCGGGTAAACTCTAGTTCGATCGCCTCACGGCCGATTTCCAGCAAACGGCTGTAATTCACACCCGACGGGCAGGTAGTTTCGCAGGAGCGACAGCTCAGACAGCGATCCAGGTGCTTAAGCATTTCAGCATTCGCAGGTTCCCCTTCAAAAAACTGCTTCATCTGGTAGATACGACCGCGCGGACCATCGAGTTCATCGCCCAGTAGCTGGTAAGTGGGGCAGGTGGCGTTACAAAATCCGCAATGGACGCATTTACGCAAAATTTCTTCGACCAGGCTGGCGCCGGAGGTTTGCCTAAATTGTTCACCCAGATTGGTTTGCAAGATTAAAGCCCTGGATAGAGTCGGTTCGGATTTAACACTGCGACAGGGTCGAAGCTCGCTTTCAAATGTCGATGTAGCGCCATCATGGAAGCACTCAGCGGGTGGAATATCGATTCTTCTCCGGCGGCACCACGATAGGCGCAGGCGGTTCCTTCTCTACTTTCGACCTCCCGTCTTAACTCGTCAAGATTGACCTTTCCTCGCTGCCAGCGCTGCGCGCCACCCCATTCGATTAGCTGATCGGTGCCCAAAAAGTCATCACGGGTTGGTGCCAGGGCTATCCTGGTGATTTGTTCCTGCCCAACGAAAAACTCGTGCGTTTGCTCCCTCAGCTGTTCCCAGATATCATTTTCGGCGTCGCCACCGAGTTTCTTAACTGCGCTCGCGACACCCTGCTCGCTACCCGATAAACGCACGAGGCTGCGACCCTGGTACCATAATGAAGCGGAAAGGGGTAATGGCCTGGAACCCAGCTCATTGATCCAGCCTATATGCTCCTTCGGGTTCGCATGGTCGAATCCGAGCGTCACTTCGGTTTCGACCATCGGTATTACGCGTAACGACACTTCGAGGATAACGCCGAGCGTCCCCAACGCGCCGACCATCAGGCGCGACACATCGAATCCTGCGACGTTCTTGATCACCTGTCCCCCGAAGTTTAATACTTCGCCACGACCATCGATTATTTTCACCCCGAGAATAAAATCACGTACCGCGCCCACGTAAGCACGCCTGGGCCCTGTAAGTCCGCTTGCCACTACACCGCCAATAGTAGCGTTTGTGCCGAAGTGCGGCGGTTCGAACCCGACCATTTGCCGGTGTTCAGCCAGCAGGGCTTCAACATCGGCTAGCTTTGACCCGGCGCGAAGGGTAATCACCAGTTCGGATGGATCGTAATCGACCACGCCGGAGTGCGTTGCAACTTCTAGCGTTTCGGCTTCCACCCGGTGACCAAAAAATGCTTTTGTGTCTCCGCCGACAATTCGCAAGGGCGACGCAAGTTCGGTCGCCTGCCGGACTCGCGCCTGTAATTCTTTCTCGATATTTTT
>CAZJEJ010000005.1:23186-31532 GCA_964544945.1 uncultured Gammaproteobacteria bacterium
GCGTGAAACTGGTTGCGCTCGAAATCACTGAACTGTATGCACATTTCACCAAGCTTTTCTAGGCCGACACCGTGTTCGCCCGTAATCGTGCCTCCGTGCTGAATACATAAGCGTAGAATTTTACTCCCCAGTTCTTCGGTTTTTTCGAACTCTCCAGGGTTATTCGCATCGTACAGAATCAACGGATGCAGATTGCCATCTCCCGCGTGGAATACGTTTGCGATACGCAAATCATATTGCTCGGACAAGCGCCCGATTTCACGCAATACGGCACCCAGAGCTTTTCTTGGAATGGTACCGTCGATGCAATAGTAATCGGGTGATAACCTGCCCACCGCCGGAAATGCATTCTTGCGCCCCGACCAGAACAGCAAGCGCTCGGCTTCGTCTTTGGCGAGTCGTGTTTCTACCGCACCCGACTCGGTAAGAATGGCTTCAACCCGCACAATCTGCGCCTCGACTTCCTGCTCGGTTCCATCGAGTTCGCAAATCAAAATCGCTTCCGCATCGACCGGATATCCCGCGTGGGCAAACGCTTCTGCGGCCCGGATAGCCGGGTTATCCATTATTTCGGCACCAGCCGGGATGATACCGGCAGCGATAATACTGGCAACGCTGTAACCGGCGGTTTCCACACTATCGAACACCCCCATAATAACGCGCGCGCACTCGGGAAGCGGCAATAGCTTCAAAGTGACTTCGACGACGATGCCCAACATGCCTTCCGAACCGATCACCAGCGATAACAGATCATATCCTTGCGATTGCAACGATTGCTGGTCGATAACGATCAACTCTCCGCTGGTGGTCACCAGCTTCACACCGAGTACATTGTGCAGGGTTATGCCATATTTCAGGCAATGCACGCCTCCGGCATTTTCCGCTACATTACCGCCGATTGAACAGGCGATTTGCGACGAAGGATCGGGCGCGTAGTAGAGCCCGAGCGGCTTTGCCGCTTCAGAGACCGCGAGGTTTCGAACCCCGGGTTCGACCACCGCTGTACGCGACGGGGCGTCGAGTTTAATAATACGATTCATTTTCGCGAGGCTAAGTACGACCCCCTGCGGATGAGGGACGGCTCCACCGGAAAGACTGGTGCCTGCACCCCGGCTGACCACCGGAATTTCGCGCTCGTTACAAAGGCTGACTATGCGTTGCACCTGGGCAATAGTCTCTGGCAGCAAGACCAGGAGCGGTGTCTGCCGGTAAGCGCTCAAACCATCGCATTCGTAGGCAGTCAGCGATGTAGGTGCATCGATGACCGATTCGGTCTCCAAAATAGTTCGGAATAGACCCGCGAGTTCCTCTCGGTCGGACCCGCTCATGGAAACCATACCGTGGCTGTTAATATCATCCCCACATGATAGCTTTTGATTGCTGCAACCACCAGCATATACGGTGATATCATCGGATTGGAAATTGTGATTAAAAAGTAATTCGAGTACATTAGCAGTCTCCTTAAAAATATTTATTATCCGATGAATCGTACCGTATATCTAAATGGCAGTTACCTACCCGAAGACGAAGCCAGAATTTCTATTTTTGATCGAGCGGTATTATTTGGTGATGCCATCTACGAAGTAGCTGGTGTTATAGATAGCAAGCTAATCGACTTTGATTCGCATATGCAACGCTATCGTCGATCGCTCGGGGAGCTGCAAATCCCGGTACCACTCGACCAGGACGAAGTATTGAGCGCATTTCGTAAACTGGTGGAGCTTAACCAGATCACCGAAGGTCTGGTCTACATGCAGGTCACCCGGGGAGAGGCAGACCGAGATTTCGTTTGGCAGGCCGGGTTGAAACCAACGGTTTTCATGTTTACGCAACAAAAATCATCGGTCGATAACGAGGCAGCCAAAACCGGCGTACGCCTGCAAAGTGTCGATGACATTCGCTGGGCGCGGCGCGATATCAAATCGGTAAATCTACTCGGGCAGGTGCTGGCAAAAAAGATAGCGAGTGACGCAGGTGCCTACGAAGCACTGATGATCGACACCGACGGGTACGTTACCGAGTGTGGTGCAACTAGCTTCTTTATCGTCAAAAAGAACCTGTTGCTAACGCGACCGCTGGGCAAAGAGATTCTACCCGGGATCACGCGCAAGGCCGTGATCGCCCTGTGCAATACGCACGGAATTCGCCTGGTAGAAACCAGGTTTCTGCTCGAGGATGCGCTAAATGCCGACGAAGCGTTTATCAGTGGTGCTTCTACCTACGTGTTGCCTGTAGTAGCGATCGATGATCAGGCCATTGGAGGAGGCACACCCGGGCCATTGTTCAAAAAACTACGCAAGATTTATCTCGAACATGCGCGCGCAGGTGCGATTTGATTTTTACTCTCCAGATGAAAAATTCCGCTCTCAGGGCGGCTTGAAATACCGGCACCGACACGAACCGGGTAACCATGGTTATCAGACACCGTATCCTCGTGCTACCAGGGAAGCACAAATTAAAACTCCGATAATACCGGTCAGTTGATAATGGATTAGTCTGCGTAAACGAAGCGCCAACCGCGCCGATATTATTGGCGCCTCACCCCGGCTCAGCACCTGTTTCCAACGCAGATAGGTAAAGGTTGGATAAATTGATAGTAGCCCGATAGTTACCAGCAAACCCAATTTGAGCAGGAAATAGCTATTAGAAAAATAATAGTCGGCACCCTTGTCGAACAAAAATACGCGTAAAAGACCGAATAAGACGACCGACGCCGCAGCTAAACCATAAAATTTGTCCGCCCGGCGGATACGCTGAGCGTCTTCGATACTGAGTGAATCAGATATCAGCACCAGTTGCAGCACCAATGCAGCAGTTAGCGCAAAAAACGAAAAGAAATGCCCGAAAGAAATAAATACTGAAACTAGCATGATGTCAGGGTTGTAGAGGCTTTTAAGGCTGCCCTAAAAAACTTCTTCGAATAAGGTTTCCATCGCGTCCCAGGATTTATTGTCCGCCAGCGGGTTGTGTCCGAGATCCAGCCCATATTTCCGACCATTCTCGTCGGCTACCTCGTTGGTGAATCCGTGCTTTGCGTTAGGATATACAATCACCTGGTAATTGGCCTGGGCTGTATCCATTTCCAGTTTAAAGCCTGCTACATCGTTCATCGTCACCATCGAGTCTTCTTCCCCGTGGCAAACCAGCACGCGGGGCTGGATACTGCCAGGGGTCGCGGTGTGAAAAGACCCCAATGAACCGTGGAAACTAACTACCGCCGAAAGAGGCAAGCCAATGCGCGCCATATGCAGCGCCATCGCGCCGCCAAAACAATAACCTATCGCCGCGGTTTTTTCGCTATTGACCTGGGGTTGATCCGCCAAAGCCTGGTACCCGGCCTGCAATGCTTTTGTTCCGCTTTCCATGTCATCGAGTACCGCGTTCATCAGGCTTCCTGCTTCATCCGGGTCAGTCGCTACTTTGCCTTCACCGTACATATCGATAGCGAGCGCTACATAGCCAAGTTCGGCGAGCATTGTTGCACGTTTTTTCATGTAGTCATTCAAACCCCACCATTCGTGAATCAGCACGACGCCAGTCCTTGGGGGGCTAGTCAGATCATTGAAGGCTACAAATCCCCGATGGGTACGGTCGCTTACCTGATAGTCGACTTCGCTAGTCAGAATATTCATGCTCTCTCGTGGTTCATTAACAACGACCTGACAACATAATTCAGATGCAGGTGAAAATCCACCTTTGCGAGTAATTCTGCGCCAACGTAGGTGCCGTATTAGAACAATACGAGTACTGATTGCTTGAGATTCCCTGGTATTCGATTTAGATTGATTCTATGAACCGTATTGATCACCTGGTAATTGCCGCAAAATCCCTCGAACAGGGTGTCGATTATGTGCGTTCCACCCTGGGTGTCGATATCCCGGAGGGTGGTATCCACCAGACCATGGGAACCCACAATCACCTGATGCAATTAGGCAACGAAACCTACCTCGAAGTGATAGCGATTAACCCAGAGGGACTTATCCCGGATCACCCCCGCTGGTTTAATCTCGATGAACGCCTGATGCGCGAATCACTACAACAGCAACCGAGGTTAATCACCTGGGTGATGAATACCCCCGATATTCACAGTACCCTCCAACAAGCAAAATTTCCCATCGGCACACCGACCGAACTCAGTCGAAATAACCTACGCTGGAAAATCGCGCTGACCGAGGATGGGCGGTTGCTGGCGCATGGCTTATTACCTTACATAATTCAATGGCAATGCCAGCCCCATCCATCGAACGCAATGGGGGACCCGGGCTGTCGATTGCTATCTCTGGAGATATATCATAACAGGCCTGACTGGTTGGACTCGATGCTAAACTCGATTGGCGCCGGGCAATTGGTACGAATCCATTCGCTGGATGATACACAATCACCTTATCTATCGGCCACTATTGAAACCCCTTCGGGGATTAAAGTGTTAAATGGCAGGTCTGGTATGTGAAGCATCCGCCCGTTTTTTCAAAGGGTCCGCATTGGTGGCATCGGGCAATCGAGACAGGTCGAAACGGTGCGGACCAATTCGATTCCCTTTGTGGTCGTTTTATCGTCTGCCAGAATTATCGCAATACAGGCTTTCAATAGTTGAGGTTTTACAAGCGGCTTAAGCTGCATTAAATTATCCAGCGAACGATTGAGCGATTCGAGTTTGAGCGCCTGCCTGGGAACCATATTAAATGCATCAAAACCCATTTCCTCGATGCCGAAATCAAAAGCCCGTTTTGCCTCGGTATCATTATCGTGCTCGACATAAGCGAAGAGCGATAATAGCGTTTCCACATCGGATTTAACCGCATCAAGACTAGCGTATTTTGCTTTTGCCGGTTTGCGAAAACCGAAATGTTCATCGAGTTGTTGCAACACGAGTCGCTGAATAATCCATTCATTCAAGTCTACCGATTTATCCGCGATAATGATTCGATTCACAGTCTGCTTGAATTGAATAAACTGCTTAGACGACAATTCCCGCAGGGCATTAATACTGAGTTCCAGTAGCGGCAATTTAAACTTTTCATCCAGGTCTGTGAACTCAGGCAAATATTTCTCGGTGAGTGCCGGCATACTCTGATCGGCATGTTGCCTTAGTAATGCCCAGGCTTCTTTTTGGTTCGATTGCGTGCTTATCAAAATAGCGTATATCACGGCGCGGGCCGTAAAGGCGCTTTGCGAAGCGCTTCTCAACGTTGCAGGTATCTCTAATATGAGTTGATGCACATACTCAATATTTTCTTCATTGAGCGTACCGACCTGATTAATCACCTGTTCGGCCGAGCTTAAAATAGCTGCGGTTACTGCAATTTTGGTAGCGTCGATTGATGGCTCCTCGGGTGAATCCGATGACTCCGGTTGACGAATTTCGGACTGCAGGAATTGTCCATCCCACATCGGGTCAATTTTTTTGATACGTTTTTCCAAAGGCGGGTGAGTGGCAAACAAAGACTGCCAAAAACTACTGATACCATTCGCAAAGTAGGCATGACTATATTCTGGCGCAGCGGGGGAATCGATAAATGACCCAACACTTGCACCGCCAATTTTTTTCAGTGCGCCGGCTATACTGTCTTTATTACGTGTAAATTGAACCGCAGACGAATCGGCAAGATATTCTCGTTGGCGGCTCACAATGGCTTTTATCCATTGGCCAAAAAAGGTTCCGACATATCCGATCACCATCAGTCCCAAACCGAGAGCAAGGATAGCAGCTATACCACCCCCCCCTTTTCTGCTTCGAGTGCCTCTGGAAAAGCGTAATGATCCGAGTACGAAATAACCAATCAATCCAATCAGTAAAATACCGTGTAATATTCCGATTAAGCGGATATTAAGCCGCATATCACCGTTGAATATATGGCTGAATTCGTGCGCTATAACACCCTGAAGTTCTTCGCGACTTAAGCGATTCAAGGCACCGGTGGTGATACCTATCACGGCATCGGCAGGAGACTGGCCAGCAGCAAAGGCGTTAATCGAGGGTTCATCCATCAGGTATACCTTGGGTATTGGCATACCGGCAGCAATTGCCATTTCTTCGACCACGTTAAGCAAGCGTCTTTCCTGTAGATCGGCGGTGCTTTGCGGTATCAGCCGCCCACCGAGCATTTCCGCAACCGTAGTCCCACCCCCGGACAGCGAGAGGGTTTTGTACAGGCTGCCTGCAAGAATTAGCAGGCCTACGCCAATCGTCCCGCCCAGGAATATCTCCCAGGAATAGTTGCTCTGTAGCGTGTCGAACGAAAAATCAACAAAACCGGTTTTACTGTAGATCAAAATCCCCAGCAATAAAAAATTGGTCAAAAAAACTAACCCGGCAACCGCAAAGATAAACAGCAGAATAAGCCAGCTGGTATTCCTTCGTGCCTTATCCTGTGCTTCAAAAAAATTCAAAATCTTACAAGCCTGCAGTCATTCTAAAAAGAAACTTTTGGCGCAGCCTGAATTTCTGCACTATCTGCAAACTCAAGCAGGCTCGCATCGTTGGCGTGTCCGAACTTGTCGGCGAAAATATTGGGTGGAAAAGATTGTTTATAGGTATTGTATTGCATCACCTGATCGTTAAATGCCTGTCGCGCAAAAGCAACTTTATTTTCAGTACTGGTCAGCTCCTCGGTGAGCTGCATCATGTTCTGATTAGCTTTTAGGTCCGGGTAGGCCTCCATCAACATATTAAAGTGCCCTAGTGCGCCGGCGAGTTTGCCCTCGGCCTGCCCCAGACCTTGCATAGTCGCCGCATCGCCCGGTTTTTGCTGTGCAGCAGAGAGGCTTTCAGACGCCGCATTGCGCGCCTTGATGACCGCATCGAGCGTTTCACGTTCGTGTTTAAGATAACCTTTTGCTGTTTCTATCAAGTTCGGTATCAAGTCATAGCGACGTTTAAGCTGTACTTCAATTTGGGAGAAAGCATTCTTAAACCGATTGCCAAGCTTCACCAGGTTGTTAAAGATTGAAATGGTATAAATTACGAGGGCGCCAATAGTAACGAGAATAATGATGGTCGATATTTCCATACTGCCTCCATTAAAGGGAGTTCTTGAGTGATAGCGAGTTTTTACGGATAACAGACTATACAAGATACCCCAGCGTTTGCCACTCCTTCGAGGGGTTATCCGGTCAGATACTGATGGCATTTACTTCAGCTGGTTTATAGATTAACCAGCCGTTCTCCCGGGTCGCTGGTTCAGGCCTTAAAGTTGAGAGTCAGGATTGCATGGTTATCGCGGGGACGATGGCCCTCCAGTAGGTGCAAATTTTACTGGGGAACTAAATCTAACGGGCGATGACTAACCGCATGTAGCATTAAAATACAATAAATATTGAATAATTACTGTGAGGAAATTTTATGGCCTATAATTTGAAGCCTATCGCACGTCATGTTCGTTCTTTGCTGGTAGTCGGTGTGGGCGTGACTGCGCTCTCGTTGCCGGCGTACGCAAGTAGCGACAACCCTTGCGCGGCCAATCCATGTGCGCCGCTCAAAAACCCCTGTAACCCGTGTGCTGCAGCTAATCCATGCAATCCCTGCGCGGCGGTTAACCCCTGTGCGGCAGCTAACCCTTGTGCCGCAGCTAACCCTTGCGCAGCGGTTAACCCCTGTGCCGCAGCTAACCCCTGTGCCGCAGCTAACCCCTGTGCCGCAGCTAACCCTTGTGCAGCGGGTGGAGCTGTAAAGGATGCGATGGCGACGGCTACCGCGAAGCAATACAAAAAATGGACAAAGGTGAACGATGAGCCCGTGCTGAGTGGAACCCACGGTGGGCGACTGGTTTACACCTACCTGAACAAGAAGGCGAAAAAAGCCGGAATGACTGGAAAATTGCCGTTTTCCGTCGGCTCAATCCTGGCGAAAGAATCCTTTGCCAATAACGCTGGCAGTCCCGGGGCGGCAGGTCCTCTGTTCATCATGGAAAAACAGGCGCCTGGTTACGACACTGCCAATGGGGACTGGAAATACGCAATGGTAGTCGACGGTAAAGTAACTCGCGTCGGAAGTGGAAAGACCGGCAGCCCGGTGCAATTCTGTGCAGGATGCCACTCGTTGGTCAAGTCGACAGACTTTGTTTACGGCAACGGCACGAGGATGAAGCTAAAGTAGGAAAAATTTCCTGGGGACGGGTCTGCTACTTATGCGCTTCAGATCCAAACCTCCAGGGCTAAAACCCGGGCAATCAGGCCAGTTCGGCATGTAGCAGAACTCGGCGCAACTGCCTTTATTTATTAATCTACACAAGAGAGGGGGTAAAACCTGATGAAATCAACTTTACTTAAACCAACGTCAGCCGCGATTCGTGCAGCTATTGTTGGTACTGCAATAGTAGCGCTTGGCGCGACACCCGTATACGCTCA
>CAZJEJ010000005.1:31632-40179 GCA_964544945.1 uncultured Gammaproteobacteria bacterium
ACTACCGGACGCGCGGCACCGGATGTGGAACGATCAACCTGGGCATCGTACGGACTGGTTCATCCCTATGAGCGCACTCGTCGCTTCGCCTGGGTAGATGGCCGCCCATCGGCCAGTCGCGAACGTCACCCGGTGGTACTCGTGAGTCAACTCGACGCCAGGGCATATGCGGCCTGGCTGAGCGACATCACAGGCTATACGTGGCGGCTACCAATCGAAGAGGAGTGGGAAAAAGCAGCGCGGGGAACCGACGGCAGGCATTTCCCCTGGGGCAACACTTTTGATCCAACGCTCGTCAACAGTCTCGATCGGGGTCCTTTTGACACCCAACCGGTAGGTTCTTATCCGAATGGAGCGAGTCCGTATGGCATGCAGGATGCAGCCGGGCAGGTATACGAGTGGACCTCTACCACCAGTGGAAAGGATCGCGCAATCGTCAAGGGTGGCTCATGGGACGATAGAGGTTGCGGCGTTTGCCGACCAGCCGCTCGGCACAGCCGCCCGATTACGCTCAAGCACATATTGATAGGGTTTCGACTGGTTCGGGTATAATAATGATACGTTTCCAGATCGCCAAAACAAACCTCGAGATTGCGACATGATAAACACCGAATACCGAATACCGGACTTTACCCAATTACCACTCTCTCGGCTCGAATCCATGCGTGACAGCGGTCTGGAAATATTCGAATGCCAGCGGGCACTAAAAAAAGGAGGTCTCAACATTGTCGGTGAGGTTCTTCGAGAACAAGGCACGTTTTACGAGATGGACCACTATCCCAAAGGCGATGTGTTTGATCCCGACAGCCACTCGCAGTACTACTATCATTCGCATCGGTCCAATCAGTATGAACATGGACACTTCCATACATTCCTGCGTAGCCCCGGCATGCCGAAAGACGTCGAACCCGTGCCGTATACGGGTGATGAGCCATGGCCACTCGGTGAAGAGGCCTTGTCCCACCTGATCAGCATCTCCATGGACAAGGCGGGAATAGCGATTGGATTGTTTGCGGTCAATCGTTGGGTAACGGGCGATACCTGGTATCCGGCGGCTGACGTGATTCGCATGCTCGATCGGTTTGTTATCGATCATGCTTACACGTCGTGGCCAACCAATCGATGGATCAGCGCGATGATCCGTTTTTACTACCCGCAGATCGTCGAGTTAATAGATCAACGTGACAGAGTCGTTGCTGAATGGGCGGAAAAGTATCCCAACCTGGATGCATACGAGGATCGAAAACTCGAGATCACCGGCTTTTTCAAGACATCGGATGAGGAACAGTTTGATGAAATCAATAGGTCGCTGGAGCTGGTTTCGTGATGAATTTGCGATGTATAAAATTACATGAAACTTTTGTTTGAGCCGGGATATCTAAAATGCATTATCCCTGGCTGGGAAAGTGGTCGCATTGCAGGCTAAAACAGGATCGGAGAGGTAAGTTATGAGCATTAAACTTCCATTTAATTTCACTTTTTTCGCCATCGTGCTCGTTGTTCTAGGCACTTTGATAAACTACGGTACGGTACGTGCCAGTCAACACGTGAGCATCATCGAATTAACCCAAACAGCATGCCAATTTCTAGAAAGCGAAGGGGGTATTGAGCGAGGTTACACCACCACCAGAAAAGCCGATTGTGACGCGATCAACGCAAAAAGCGGAGCAGAACGCGTCGCGACTGCCGATCCCCTCGTGTTGAAACCGGGCAGGTATGTATTTCGCGTCACCAATCGAGATGTCCCCTACGACCTGGGATTCTGGCTACGCGCCGAAAAACTGGTGGATCGTATATATTTACCCAGCGTCTCTGGTGGCGGATTAAAAACCGGTGATACGCGCGAGTATACGATCGAGCTGACACCCGGTAACTATGTCTATTCCTGCCCTTTGAACACCACACCGGATTATCGTCTCCTTGTTCAAGAGTAACCCCACACAGCTCCCGAGCGTATCCACACCACGTTTAGCCACTGCCGCGCTTGCCTGTTTGACCGGTCTATTGTTATGGCTTAGCGCCGCCCCTGTCACGGCCGCCAGCCATGGCTCACCCCGCCCCGGCACACAAATTGTCCAGACCAACCGGTCTTTCGATGTTCTGTTGCAAAGCTTGAGGCAAGCTATCGCTGACAACCGAATGGGCCTTGTTGCCCAGGCCAGCGCGAGCCGCGGTGCGGCTTCTCGCGGAATTAGTATTCCAGGTAATGCGGTGATGATGATATTCCGAAATGACTACGCCGTACGGATGCTGGCAGCGAGCGTAGCAGCAGGCATCGAGGCGCCATTGAGAATTTATGTCACGGAAAATGCAGATGGCAAAGCGACTATAACGTACCGAACGCCGAGTACTGTATTCGGCCCGTACAATAGCCCGGATCTGGATAAAATGGCATTAGAGCTGGATGTAATCTTCGAGAAGATTATTAAGGATGCGATCACCCAGTGACGTACCCGGTGGGGTGCTCGACCCTGCATTAAGGGGGCAGCGGGTCGCGTTGTTGTCGGGTCTATTGGTGGCCACCCTGATAACCGCGTCCCTTTTGGCAATTCAACCGCGTATGGCGCTATTGTTCGCGATCGGTTTATTGCTGGGACTTGCCCTGTATCATGGCGCATTCGGTTTTACTTCTGCGTATCGAAAACTTTTCCTCCATTTTGAGGTGAGCGGCGTACAGGCTCAACTCGCATTGGTAGGGTTGTCCACGCTCCTGTTTGCGCCACTGCTAGCTTCGGGTTCTGCCTTCGGTCTGGGACTCGGCGGCGCACTCGCACCCTTCGCGCTCCAGGTTGCAATAGGCGCCTTCTTGTTTGGTATCGGTATGCAACTCGGTGGTGGCTGTGGTTCCGGGACGTTGTTCGGCGTCGGCGGCGGGAGCCTGCGTATGGTTATTACCCTGATAGCATTTATAGCAGGTTCATTTTGGGCGAGTCTGCATATGGGTTGGTGGCAGAGCCTGCCTTCGATGGGGGCCGTATCCCTGGGGAAACTCCTGGGCTGGCCGGTTGCCGTTGCTCTGCAGCTTGGCGTACTTATCGCGATTGCATTGGCACTTCAACGCTGGGGTAAGCCAACCCCTCTTTCGTTCCGGGCCATTTACCCCGACTGGCGATCCCTGTTGCGTGGACCCTGGCCCCTGTTATTTGCGGCTCTGATTCTTGCGCTGTTGGGTGCGTTGACCCTGGTTGTCGCTGGCCACCCCTGGTCTATTACATGGGCTTTTACGCTATGGGGCGCAAAAGTAGCCGTATTGCTCGGATGGGATTCATCGACCAGTGGTTTCTGGAACGGCGCGTTTCAACAGGCCGCATTGGGCAAGAGCATTTTTAAAGACGTCACTTCGGTTATGAATATCGGAATAATCCTTGGCGCCCTGTGCGCCGCAGCCCTGGCCCAGCGTTTCGCGTCGGGCACATGCAGAATTCCACTATCCTCATTGTTGGCGGCAATCCTGGGCGGTTTGATGATGGGCTACGGTGCGCGCATTGCCTTTGGTTGTAACATTGGCGCTTTTCTTTCCGGTGTCGCTTCCACCAGCCTGCATGGTTGGTTGTGGATTCTTGCTGCGCTACCCGGCAATTGGCTCGGCACGCGATTGCGGCCACGTTTCGGTTTGCAGGATTAATCCTCTGGAGTCAGAAATCATGGGGTCTGGCACTAATGGCTTTTCTTAGGAGTTAATCAGACATCCATCCGTATCCCCGGTATCGGGTCTGAAGTAACAGATCATGCGGCCGTCTGGCATTGCAGTCGAATCGACACCAGCCCTTAACAAAGAAATCGGTTTTCTCTATCGTTCATTGAACCCCTGTAAACTGATGCTATCATGGCTCTCCTGCTATCAGCGCGAGTAGTTAGAAAACTGATCATGCCAGCCACAGGACCAGCCCGATGAATGAAACGATGCTTGCGAAAATCGCAGGACTCGATTACTGGCAATCCTCTATAAATATCGAACCTCTCGGTGGCGGGATGACCAACCACAATTTCAAGGTCACCGATGCAGACCGGGAATTCGTGGTTCGACTGGGAGAAGACGACCCGGTACACATGATTTCACGGGTAAACGAAACCGCTATCTGTCACGCTGCATTTGAAGCCGGTATTTCACCAGAACTGGTTTATTCCGAGCCAGGTATACTTGTATCTCGCTTCATCGATGGCAAGGTTCTGGAAGAAGCCGATGTCCGAATCGACAGCAACTTAAGCCGGATTATCGACATTCTGAGTCGCTTTCACCAGAAAATACCAGAGTATTTTCATCAGGTTCCGGTGATGTTCTGGGTATTCCATGTATTACGTCATTACCAATATTTGCTCGGGCAGAGAAACAATCCATACCGCGAGCGTCTGGTCGATTTCGCCGGTATCGCCACGGCACTCGAACAGGCCGTCGGCAAAGTCAATATCGTGTTCGGGCACAATGATTTACTGGCGGCTAATTTTATCGACGATGGTAAAAAAATCTGGCTCATCGATTTCGACTACGCCGGGTTTAATAGCCCTTTATTCGATCTTTCCAACCTCGCATCGAATAACCAGTTTAGCGAGGAACAGGAAATCACGATGCTGGAGAGTTATTTTGGCGCCGCTTTAAACCTTGAGCAGTGGCGTGGTTACTACGCGATGAAATGTGCCTCGTTGCTGCGTGAGACGCTGTGGTCTATGGTGTCCGAAATTTATTCCAGGATTGACGTGGACTTCTCCGCATATACGCGCGAAAATCTCGGACGCTTTGAACAGGCGTACGACAGCTTCCACCACGACTACCTTTAGGGTGTTTCAATAAATGTATTCCTGTCAACTACTCGCAAATCCAGGTAAAAACCCATGCCGTTAGATATAAAATTTGTACGTCAACAATTTGGACAACTTGACGACGACCCACAGTTTTTATTTGCCTCCAATGCTGGCGGTAGTTATGTCTGTAACCAGGTCAATGCATTGATGGAACACTACAACCATCACACCAGGGTGCAACCTTATTCAAATTTTCCCTCGTCTACCGAAGCCGGTGCAGCAATGGATAGTGCAAAGCAAAGGTGGGCAGCGGCATTAAATATCGGTTTATCCGAACTCACTATAGGGCCATCCACTTCGATGAATACCTACGTGATGTCGCAGGCGATTGGTGACCTGTGGAAAACGAGTGATGAAATCGTCGTAACCAACCAGGATCACGAAGCCAACAGCGGTGTCTGGCGACGCAAGGCGATCGAAAAAGGCATGACCATGCGCCAATGGGAAGTTGACCTCGAAACCGGCCTGCTCAACATTGAAGATTTAGTACCCCTACTGAACGACAAAACTCGCTGGGTGTTTTTCCCCCACTGCTCGAACATCGTCGGTTCCGCTAACCCGGTGGCAGATATTGTCCGCCAGATCAAGGCCAACAGCGCAGCCCGAGTATTTGTGGACGCGGTCGCCTACGCCCCGCACCACATTAGCAACCTGAAAGCACTGGATGTGGACGGTTATGCTTTCAGCCTGTACAAGGTTTTTGGTCCGCACCAGGGCCTCATGTATATCAATGCGGCAATTCACCCTGACCTGACTTCACAGGCACATTATTTTCTCACGGGTGACCCGGCTAAAGATTTTAATCCGGCTGGGCCACAACATGCTCAAGTCGCTGCCTGTACCGGGGTGCTGGATTATTTCGACGCGCTACACGCGCATCATTTCGACGATAAAGATGTTGGGGCAACCCAGAAAATGACCGCTATACGTAAATTGATCCTTTCGCACGAAAACCAGCTCGCTTCGCCGATTCTCGATTTTCTCGACCGTCATCCCGATGTGCGGCTGATTGGAAAATCAACCACCGGGGATGACGACCGCGTACCGACAATCGCTTTTAAACCGCTCAGGCAAAGCTCGCAAAGCGTAGCCAACAAACTGCAAAGCGCTGGCATAGGCACCGAACATGGAAATTTTTATGCGCATCGTCTGGTTTGCGACCTCGGTATTGATCCTGTCGATGGTGTCGTTCGATTATCGTTACTACACTACAACCATATCGAAGACGCTGAAAAAATACTTCAGGAACTGAATCGTGCATTAAAATGAGCTTTGAAACCGCGGCCATATTTTTTATCACGCTCTTCATATTTTCGATCACACCTGGACCGGGTGTATTTGCGATTCTGGCAAAATCACTGGCCGAAGGAGCCCAACCATGCATTGCGATGTCGGTTGGGATGGCTGTGAGCGATGTGGTTTACCTGATTTTGGCCTGTTATGGACTCGCTGCCATCGCCGAGCAATGGGGCGGGTTGTTTACTCTGATCCGAATTGCAGGGGCTACATACCTGGTTTACCTGGGCTGGAAGCTGTGGCGCAGCCGCGCCGAGTATATCGAGCGGGAAAATCGGTTATCGGCGGGTAAAAAACTGGCTGGATTCATCCAGGGTTTTCTGATCTCGGCGTCAAACCCCAAAGTCATCCTGTTTTATATCGCGTTCCTGCCCAGCTTCATCGACCTGACCGCACTCGAAACACGGGATATCGTACTGGTAAGCATTTTAACCTTTAGTGGAATTTCACTCGGACTACTAACTATCGCAGCCAGCGCCGCCTGGGCAGGGCAATATTTTCGTTCGGAAAAAGCGATGAAGGGGCTCAACCGCGTCGCTGGATCGATTATGATGAGCGCTGGTATATACCTCGGCATGCGCTGATAGAATGTTATTTAGAAGGATGGGTCTATTTATCTTTCTCGCTCCATTCACGTCGATTAATCGCGTAATCACTGATCTCGCCAATAAAGGGGAGCATCAGCATGCCAGGTAGCTGATTAACCTGTTTAGGCTCACGATATTTATGAATACCTATCACCATACCGACATGACCGCCTCGCGGTTGATCGCGATAGGTGCCAAGCAGTCGGTCCCACCAGGGCAGGCTGAAGCCGAAATTACTGTTCGCCTCATCATCTTCTACCGAATGATGTACGCGGTGCATATCAGGCGTCACCAAAAACCAGCGTAAAATTCGATCCAGTTTTTTCGGAATTTTAAGATTCCCATGATTGAACATCGCCGTGGCATTGAGTATCACCTCAAAAATAATAACGGCCACAACAGGGGCGCCCAGTAGAATAATCGTGGCGAATTTAATCACCATGGAGAGGATGATTTCCAGGGGATGGAAACGGGCGCCGGTGGTAACATCGTAGTCCAGGTCGGCGTGATGCACTCGATGTAAACGCCATAGTGCTGGTATCGCGTGAACCGTCACGTGTTGCAGGTAAATTATAAAATCCATCGCTATGATGGTAAAAACAACCGATAGCATGAAGGGCACTTCATAGAAATTAAGCACCCCCCCATTTCTTTGATCGACGACTACGGCAACCCCGACCGCTGCCGTTGGAAATAGTAACCGTAAAACAAAGCTATTTAGAAAGACGAGACCAAGATTATTGACCCAACGTATACCCTTTGAAACGGTAAGTGAGCGCCGTGGTGAAAATGTTTCCCAGATAGCGATAACAGCAAAAACGCCAAAGAAAAAACTTAATCGAACAGGTACTTCATTAAGAGCGATCCAGTCTAACCAGTTCATCCCCGTCTTTCCCCCAGGTTTCGTCTATTATAGCATTGAGGAAATCTATTACTAAACGCAGGTACTTTCAATATTTTACTGGTCGGATCAGAAAAGCACTTCGGCGACTCAGGATTTTTCATGCTTCGTTAGAAAATTGCTATTCTCCTGATCCATCATTTCAGGCGTTTTTACCTGATTGCGGCCGGCTTTTTTTGCAGCATACATAGCCAGGTCTGCGGTTTCCAGTAAATACACCCAGGATTGTGCATGTTCCGGAAAAGTGGCTATTCCGATGCTGATGGTTAAATTGAATTCCTTGTCATCGTCTATTGGAAAAGTAAACTCGGCAATTTGATTGAGCAGTCGTTGCGCCAGTTCCTCGGCTTTGACAAGCGGGGTTTCTGGCAGGACGATGACAAATTCCTCACCACCATAGCGAGCCACGAAATCAATTTTACGAATGGAGCGCTCCAACACCCTCGATATACTACAAAGCACACTATCCCCAACCCGGTGACCATGCGTATCGTTTATCTGCTTGAAATGATCTATGTCCAGCATGAACACCGATAGAAGGTGATTGTAACGAGTGGCTCTACTTGTTTCCTCATTTATCCGTCTCTCCAGTTCATTGCGGTTCGGCAGTCCGGTTAATGGATCATGCACCGCAAGGTATTTTAATTTTTCCTCTTCCTGCTTGCGCCTGGTGATGTCGATTACGGTTACCTGTATAGCCTCCCCACCCCGCCAGTCAACGGTCATTTCAAAACTCTCAAACCAGAATGGGCTACCATCCTTGCGTAGGCCCTCGTATTCGTAAACGGTGGGGGCCTCTCCACCTTCCATACGGCTTGTCTTGTAGCCATGCATTCGTTCCTGTTCGTCCGAGGCCCAGAATGATTCCAGTATTGACTCCAGTGCCAGTATCTCTTCAGGATCGCTATAGCCAAACATATCGGCGCACTGTTGATTGGCAAAAAGCGGTTTGAAGTCTCTGTG
>CAZJEJ010000006.1:0-18838 GCA_964544945.1 uncultured Gammaproteobacteria bacterium
GTGATCCAGACGGCAGGATTACCATGATCACCCAGGCGCGACTGCTGTATATCCGCCGCTTCGATTTTTTCATGGTATTCACCGGTACCGAGGACTGGCGTGAACTGTTGGTCGAGCAACCCGATTACTATCAACAAAACGGCATCACCTTGCGACGCGATACCAGGGTGACTTCTATCGATCCGGAACGGCAATCCATTTCGCTGGAACACAAGGAAGAGATTCACTACGACAAGTTGCTGATCGCCACTGGTGGTGGTGGTTATGTACCCGAAGATATCAGTGAATACAGTCACTTGCTGAGTGGATTTAGTTCCTACGAGGATGCGTTGCTAATGCGTCGTACTCTGCCTGAAGGTGGCATGGTGCTGATGCTGGGCGGTGACATGATGGGCATAGACCTGGCGCGCCATTTGGTAGGAGCGGGTTATCGGGTAACCCTGGTTGCCGGAGAGCAACTGTTCTGGCCGCACAAGGTCAGCGAAGAGGATTTTCCTGAATTCATCGCAGCCCTGGAAAAGCTAGGTATCGAGGTGGTGCTGGGGAAAAAGGTATCCCGAATCGAGGAAGGGGCGCGTGGCCTGATGGCGCGCCGGGTTGTTATAGAAGATGGCGGCGAGATTCACGGCGATGCAGTTGTGGCCTTTTGCGGATTAGTGCCGCCGCTTGGTTTCCTGGGAGGGTCGGGTCTGGATGTGCAACGCGGCCTGCTGGTCAATCAAAAACTGGCAACCAGCAATAATCGGATTTGGGCCGCCGGTGATGTTTGCCAGATCTGGTCGCCAGAAGACAATCAATATCGCTTCTGCTATGAGTGGCGCAATGTAAAAAACATGGGCCTGGTCGCTGCAATCAACATGACCGGCGGTACCGAAGCGGTAGATACGGTTCAGGAAGGAGGGCTGTACATCGATGAACAGGGAGAGATGGATACGCCGTTCTGGGATCAGGCCTAGCGTGTGGTAACAGGCAACGAGTGGAGAAATGAGTAAAACTGCTAACATAACCGATCTACAAATCGCTATCTGCGGCTCGGCCGGCGACGGTACTATCGCAGCCGGCGACATTTTTCGCCAGGCAATGGCCAAACTCGGTTACAACATCATCTCCTTCGATCTTTATCCCCCTGAAATTCGCGGTTTCGGCAAGTGTGTGGCACGGGTACGTTGCACCTCGGAAAAAGTATACGCGATGAAGCCAAAACTGGATGTGCTGATCTCCCTGGATGACAGTCATGCCATCCCGCACACCAGTGAAGTTGGTGACTATGGTTCGGTGATTTACGAAAACTCGCCGATCACTCAGCCTGCAGAGGGATCGCATATTTCCAGCCACCTGGCGGCGTCACATTTACCCTACGGCGTACCGTTTCGTGAAATGTCCGAACGCGCCACCAACGCCGCCAAATCGCGCAATATAGTTGCCATCGGTTATCTGGCAGGGCTGTTTCGTATACCGCCGGAGCATTTTCACGAATCTATAGCCGCCAAGTTTCGGAGCAAGGCAAAAGAAATTACGCTTTCCAACCAGACAGCTTTCGATACTGGTTACCAGGCCGGTCTTGCCACCTTATCCCTCGGTTTTAGCGCACTTTATCCGCTGCCCGGGCGTGACATCAAGGCAAAACTGGAAATGATGGATGGAAATACCGCGACGGTGAAAGGTTGCCTGGACGCTGGGATTGCTACATTCTTTGGTTACCCGATCACACCGGCGACCTCCATCATGGAAATGTTGGCCAGGGAAATGCCCAGGGTAGGGGGACGTATGCTACAGACCGAGGATGAGATTTCCGCTGTCGGTGCCGCGGTGGGCGCCGGTTATGCAGGGGTGCGTACCGCCACCGCTACTTCCGGCCCAGGCCTGGCATTGATGACCGAGCTTCTGGGTCTGGCAACGATGGCCGAGATCCCGTTGGTGGTCTTCGTCTCGCAACGTGGTGGGCCCAGTACCGGTATGCCGACGAAGACCGAGCAGTCTGACCTGGGGCTGGCGGTTTTTGGATTTGCCGGCGACGCCCAGCGAGTGGTGTTGGCGCCCACTAACGTAGAGGGTTGCTATATGTGCGCCGGAAAGGCGTTTGAAATTGCCGAAACTTGCCAGACTCCGGTGATTGTGCTGCTGGACCTGTATCTTTCCAATCGCTACGAGGCGGTACGGTTACCGCAACCCCCTCCCTTCCAGCTTAGTTGCAACAAGGACGTGACCAAAGTCGACAAATCAGTGCCTTACCAGCGTTATCAAATCACCGATGACTGGATAAGCCCACGAGCTATCCCTGGCGAGCGGGGCTGTAGGTATGTGAGCACCGGGTTGGAGCACAACGAAGCCGGGCGGCCGGGAGACTCGGCGGAAATCCACACGTTGATGAGCAAGAAACGCCATGCCAAGTTAGCGGCGGCGCTAGAACATCCTGATATCACCATCTACAAAAGGTTTGGAGATGACGGAAAGGTCGATGTCGGCCTGCTATGCTGGGGATCTACTTTTGGCGAGGCCCTGGAGGCTATGTTCGATGCCCGTAAGGGCGGCATCAGATGCTCGGTAATGAAAGTGGTGATGCTCTCCCCGCTACCGGTGGACGCGGTGAACGAATTCATGGATGACTGCGGCGAGGTGCTGGTGCCAGAGCTGAATTATGTAGGCCAGTTTGCCAATTTGATCAGCGGCCAGACCGGCCGGCCTGTAAACCGGTTAAACTGCGTTCCTGGCGCACCGATCGAGGTTAGTAAAATTCTCGAGGAGATCCACCGCCTGGTTAATCAGATAAGAATTCCAGACCGGGACCAAAAAGCAAAAGGTGCGGCATGAACGAAGAGCAGAAACCAATTTACCTGGAAGATAAACTAAGGGAAATCAACGATAGCGGCCGCCTGTCTTACCGTTCCAGTGCCTTGCCGACCTGGTGTCCTGGCTGCGGCTACTTCGCCATTACGGAGGCGGTGGCCAAGGCCTTCACCAACCTGGATATAGTTGACGATGATACCGTGGTTGTGTCCGGTATCGGTTGTGCGTCGCGATTTCCATTTTTTCTAAATTCTTATGGATTTCATACCGTGCATGGTCGGGCCCTACCGGTAGCGACTGGTATCAAGGTGGCCAACGAAAATCTTAACGTACTGGTCGTGGGTGGCGACGGTGATGGTTTTGCTATCGGTGGCGCCCATCTATCACACACCGCCCGGCGCAATATCGATATTACCTATATCCTGTTCGATAATGGTATTTATGGTTTGACCAAGGGGCAGACTTCACCCACTTCGGTTTATGGTTTTACTACCAAGTCGACACCTTATGAAAACCAGGATACGCCGCTCAATCCATTAATGATGATGTTATCCTACGGCAGCAGCTGGGTAGCGCAGACTTACGCCGGGCAACCGCATCACCTTGCCGCGATGGTGGAGCAGGCGCTGTCACATCGAGGTTTTTCCTATCTGCATGTCATTTCACCCTGCGTTACTTTTGATAAAACCACACGTACCTATCAAAATGTAAATGCCGTTGTGCGCGACGTGCCAGCCGATCACGATACTGGCGACCGGATGGCGGCGATGCAATTGGCAGAAAACGAAGATGCCCCGGCCCTGGGTATTTTTTACAGCCAGCAAAAACCAACTCTGAATGACGGGCTTAACCAGATTATCGAATTAGCCAGTGGCCGGAAGGCTGCGCAAAAAGACGCTTCCTGAAGGTTTTCCGTTTAAACCGGTGGTTTTTTGGCCGACTCTTCCTTCCGCTTCCGAGATCGTCTGCATTGAACTCGATGAGAGTATTGCGCAAGATGTACCGCTTTCAAGCTTTAGCTTACGACGTCGTCCGGTGAGGCAGGTTTCGTTGCCGAGTGATACCCAATCATGCCGCCTAACACCGTCTGGCTTGTAACCTCTTCAAATCCCACGTCTCGAAGCATGTCTGATAACTCGTCAGCGGAATAAAACATGCGCAGCGCATTGATAAAATATTCCTTGCAGGCATGGGCCGAGGCCGAACTCCGAAATAGCAGCCCGGTAAAATTCAGGCAAAAACGCAGGTAAGCATAATAGCAGGTCTCTACTACTTTGCTGGCCGGGCGCAGCATGTCGCAGTGATAGAAGTGCCCCCCCGGTTTCAACACCCTTTTGATTTCGTGGCAGACATTTATGATGCGTAAATGCCGCGAGGCGTACTGCAACGTGACCACATCGAAGTGGTTGTCAGAAAAGGGCAGCGTATGGACATCGCCGATGGTGCTGTCGATATGCATGCCTCGCTTGCGTGCCGACTCCTGCCCTACCTCCTGCATGGCCTTGCTGCGGTCCATGGCATGTACATGAAGGTCCGGCTGTTTCTCTAAGAGAGCGATGCCAATGGCGTTAGTGCCGGCGCATACATCCAGTACTTTCTGCTCACTTTGTACGGTTATGCTGGAAATAAAACGGTTACGCAACCAGTTCCAGAGGCCAAGGCTGGCCACATGATTCGCGCGGTCGTAATATCGGGCGACATCAGAAAAGACATCATCCAGCTCTTCCACCCAAATCTGGTTGAATTGTTGCTCCCGGCTATCTTCTCTTAAAGAGAACAGGATCGCGCGTTCTTCACTAGTCATATATTCCCCCCCAGGGTTAACGCGTGTCGCCCTGGATAAAAGAAATTGCTAATATCCTGAGACGGTATTGAAATCTTGGCTACTGAATCCAAAAGGACTCCCGCAGATATACACCAATACTCCAGCAATGTAAAATCAAATCCCTGATAATGAGGTTGCTGGAATAGACGCTAATAGAACAGGGTATCGCCGGATAATGCCCGGCCCCTTTTGATCTATGTCAAGCTGTCCAATTCGTCCAGGTGTCATTCTATAGTACATCTTAGCCTCGGGCTTGACGATGCGAATCGAGTGGCCTGGGAAAACCACTTAAATAGAGGCAATTTGTGGAAGTTTTTAAGACTGACGTAGTAATTGTGGGTGCAGGTGGAACGGGATTGCGAGCGGCTATCGCCGTAGCCGAAGCCGATCCTGCACTTGAGGTAGCGCTAATTTCGAAAGTGTATCCGATGCGCAGCCATACGGTGGCCGCGGAAGGCGGTGCCGCCGGTGTCGTACGCGACGACGACAGCCTGGAATATCACTTCAACGACACGGTGGGCGGTGGCGACTGGTTGTGCGACCAGGATGTGGTCGAGTACTTCGTCGCTCACTGTACCGAAAGTCTCATCCAGATGGAACACTGGGGATGCCCCTGGAGCCGCAAGCCGGACGGGCGCATCAACGTGCGTGCTTTTGGTGGCATGAAGGTCGAGCGCACGTGGTTTGCCGCCGACACGAGCGGTTTCCACATGTTACACACCCTGTTCCAGACCTCGTTCAAATATCCATCAATCAAACGTTTCGACGAATACTTTTGCGTCGACCTCATTGTCGAAGATGGCCGCTGCCAGGGCGTAGTGGCGATAGAGGTTGCGACCGGCAAGTTTACCTTCATACAGGCTAAGACGGTAATTCTCGGCACCGGCGGGGCTGGCAGGGTATTTCGCGAGAATACCAATGGCGGCATCGTCACGGGTGACGGGATGGCGATGGCCTATCGACACGGGGTACCGCTTCGCGACCTGGAGTTCATGCAATTTCATCCGACCTGTATGCCCGGGACCGGACTACTATTTACCGAAGCCTGTCGTGGCGAAGGTGGGTTTCTCCGCAATAAAGACGGCTATCGTTTTCTGCAAGATTACGGCCTGGGGCCTGCGGAAGACGAGCCTCGCAACAAGTTCATGGAGCTTGGGCCGCGAGATCGCCTCAGCCAGGCGATCTGGCACGAACAAAGGAAGGGTCGGACCATCAGCACGCCGCACGGGGAAGTTGTCCATCTGGATCTACGCCATCTCGGTGAGAAAAAGTTACGCGAGCGCCTGCCTTTGATCTACGAGATGGCCGAAGAGTACATGGGAATCGATGCGGCACGCGAGTGCATACCAGTTCGACCGGGCATCCATTACACCATGGGTGGTATTTATGCCAACCTCAAGACCGAAACGCCTCTGGCGGGCCTGTACGCCGCAGGCGAGTGTGCCAGTAACGGCATCCATGGGGCCAACCGGCTCGGTTCCAATTCGTTGGCCGACATTATCGTGTTTGGCGAGTTGGCCGGGGTCGAAGCAGCGCAATTTGCGCGGTCGGTGAAAAACGGCAACTCTACAGCCCTGGAAAAGCAGGCCAGGGCTGTAGAAGACCGTACTCTCGCCCTGGTTACCAGGACTGGTGGAAAGGAAAAACACGCCGATCTACGCAAAGAAATGGGCAGGAGCATGGAGAATGGTTGTGGCATCTACCGTAGTGCCTCGGAAATGCAGGCGACCTGTGACAAGCTCGCTGAACTCAGGGAGCGCTACCAGAACCTGAACATTGATGACAAATCGAGCGTCTGGAATAGCGACTGGCTAGGAGCGCTTGAAGTCGGCTACCTGCTGGAAGTCGCCGAAGTGGTCGCTCAGTCGGCACTGAATCGCAAAGAATCGCGCGGGGCCCACCAACGCCTGGATGGTTACGAAGAGCGCGACGACGTCAATTACCTCAAGCACACGCTCGCGTATTATACGGGCGACGGTCCGCCGCGCCTTGAATACCAGGATGTGACGATCACCAAATCCAGGCCCGGAACACGAGCCTATGGAGCGGCAGGCGTGGCGGCGGATGAGAAAAGAAAGAAGGAAGCGGGTAATGACTAACAGTACAAAAACAATCGAAGTAGAAGTCCTACGCTATCGACCCGAGCAGGACACGGAACCCTATTATCAAACCTATTCCGTTCCCTTTACCGATGATTGGTCGGTGTTGCAGGGGCTGCAGTACATCAAGGACGATCTGGATAGTTCGCTCAGCTTCAGGTGGTCATGCCGGATGGCGATTTGCGGCAGTTGCGGCGTGATGATCAACGGTAAGCCCAGGTTGGGTTGTCAAACCTTCCTGCGTCATTACTACCCCGACAAGGTACGAGTAGGACCGCTTGAACACTTTCCGATCGAGCGCGACCTGGTGGTGGTGGTAGAGGATTTCATCCAGAAGCTGGAAAGCATCAAGCCCTATATCATTCCAAAAGAGCCGCGCACACTTGAGCAGGGCGAATACCGTCAGTCACCCGCGCAGTTAGAGAGATACAGGCAGTTCAGTACCTGTATCAACTGCATGCTTTGTTACGCAGCCTGCCCGCAGTACGGGCTGGATTCAGAATTCACCGGGCCAGGGATTCTGGCGCTAATGCATCGCTACAACGTCGACTCCCGAGATGGTGGGCGAGCAGAGCGTATGGAGTTGGGGCACTCTGATGAGGGTATATGGGGGTGCGGTGCGGTGGCTTACTGCTCCGAGGTCTGTCCGAAGGGTGTCGATCCGGCCAACGCGATTAATCAAAACAAGGCCAGTAGTGCTATTGATTATTTCCTCAGATTTATCAGCCCCAGGGGAGCAGCAAAATGAAAGAGCCAACAGGCAAGCGGCGTCCTTACATCCGGTCGATGGACGGTTGGTGGAAGAGAGATCCCTTTTTTACTCGTTACCTGGCTATGGAAGCGACGTCTATTCTAGTTGCCATCTATGCATTGATACTGCTGGTCGGACTGTTTCGCCTCGGCCAGGGTGAAGCAGCCTATAACGGGTGGTTGGACGCGTTGAAGAGTCCGTTTTCCGTGGGCTTCCATGTCCTGATACTGCTGGTTTTTATCTACCATTCGTGGAGCTGGTTCAAGATCATGCCCAAGACCATGCCAACACTTTATTTGCTTGGTGTGAAAGTACCCCAGTCGGTCATTACCTGGACGGGAGTGGCGGCATCGGTGGCACTAAACCTGCTGGTTCTGTTCATTCTTTCCGGGTTAATACTATGAAACGCTCTCACGCTCCAGTTTTCTGGTTATTGTTCGGTGCTGGCGGCATGCTTTCGGCGCTGATCGGCGTGGCACTCGTTTTTATAACGGGGATCGGGGTGCCCCTGGCGATTCTGGTTTCGCAGGATTTGATGCAATATCAGCGTATGCTAGGATTCGCCCAGCACTGGGCGGGGAAGATCATCGTGTTTGCCGTTATCGTGCTGTTCCTGTGGCATGCGGCACTTCGCATTTTGCACCTGCTGCATGACTTTGGTGTTCACGCGGGTACGAAAACGAAATTATTTTGCTATGGACCGACGTTTCTTTGCACCCTGGCCGTGGTTTACTGGCTGCTAATCCTGTGATTTTAAAAAACCAGTCCCCTTATGGAGACTACAGCCAATGACCGATAAACCCGTTCGCGCTGCCGTTATACAGGCGGCCCCCGTCGTCTTCGATATTGAAAAGACGCTGGAGAAAATTGATGACCTTGCCATGGATGCGGCTAAACAGAATGTGCAAATAGCTGTATTTCCGGAAGCCTTTGTTTCGGCTTATCCAAAAGGCCTGGACTTTGGCGCTCGCCTGGGTTCGCGTAGTCCCGAAGGCCGCATCGATTTTCAACGATACTTCGACAGTTCCATCGAAGTGCCGGGTCCCGCCACCCAGAGAATCGGCAAGGCAGCGAAAGTGAATAAACTTTATATCGTAATAGGGGTGATCGAAAAAGAACTGGGCACCCTATACTGCACGGCTTTATTTTTTGGTCCAGATGGGAAGTTATTGGGGAAGCATCGAAAGCTCATGCCCACTGCACTGGAAAGGCTCGTTTGGGGGTTCGGGGACGGTTCCACGCTCAGTGTAATCGACAGCAAAATCGGTCGTATCGGTGCGGTAATTTGCTGGGAAAATTATATGCCCATGTTGAGGATGGCGATGTATGCGCAAAACGTGCAAATTTATTGTGCACCGACGGCGGACGATCGTGATACCTGGTTACCGACTATGCAACACGTCGCACTGGAAGGCCGGTGTTTTGTGCTTTCGGCCTGTCAATACCTGACTCGTGGTGATTGCCCAAAAGATTATGCCGCGATTCAGGGAAACAGTCCTGACACCGTTTTAATGCGAGGGGGGAGTTGTATCGTAAACCCGTTCGGCGAAGTGCTTGCCGCCCCCAATTTTGAAGCTGAGTGTATTCAAACCGCCGAACTCGATTTGAATTTAATCACCCAGGGAAAATATGATTTCGATGCGGCAGGTCACTACGCGCGACCCGATGTTTTTAAGCTAAAGGTCAATACCAAACCAATGAAGGCGGTGAAATAGCACAGGGACGGTTCTCCATTCGCCGCCAACGCGCGACAGGCTTTTAACTCGGTCCATTTGCAGTAGAGGGTTGCACGACATCATTGCTCACCAGGAATGATACCGGCGCGACGCTCGTACCATTCTCGTGATCGGTTAACCACTCTCACGGCCACTAGCATCATGGGAACCTCAATTAACACACCCACCACTGTCGCTAGTGCCGCACCGGATTCGAATCCGAATAAAGCGATTGCTGTGGCCACGGCCAGTTCGAAGAAATTGCTCGCACCAATCAACGCGGATGGGCCTGCGATGCGATGAGGTGACCCGACCTGGCGATTGAGCAGGTAGGCAAGCCCCGAATTGAAGAAAACCTGGATCAGGATCGGCACAGCCAGCAATGCGATTATCAGGGGCGCGGCAATTATCTGCTTTCCCTGAAACCCGAAGAGTAATATCAGGGTGACCAGCAAAGCCACGAGGGAAAACGGGCCGAGCCGGGTAATAAGCTTTTCCAGCTGCTCCTCGCCATGTTCGCGTTTTAATAAACTCCAGCGCCACGCGCTAGCGACGATCAACGGCACCACGATGTAGAGAAGCACCGACAACAAGAGCGTATCCCAGGGTACTTTTATCGCAGACAGTCCCAGTAGAAAAGCAACAATTGGCGCAAATGCAAACACCATGATTATGTCGTTTAATGCCACTTGCGACAGCGTGAAATGCGGTTCGCCACGCATCAGGTGACTCCATACGAATACCATGGCGGTGCAGGGCGCGGCGGCCAGTATAATCAGCCCGGCAATATACGAATCGATTTGTTCGGCAGGAAGGTAATCACGAAACAGATAGCCGATAAACACCCAGGCGAGTAGCGCCATGGAAAACGGTTTAACACCCCAGTTGATGAACAAGGTGACTCCGACGCCCCGCCAGTGTTGCCGGACTGCCTTTAGCTGGCGCAGGTCGATCTTGATCAACATCGGAATGATCATCAGCCAGACGAGTACGGCTACTGGTAGATTGATTTGGGCTATTTCTATACGGCCTGCGAACTGGAATACGTCAGGGAAGAGTTGCCCCAGCGCGATACCGGTAACAATGCACAGCGTGACCCAGATTGTGAGGTAACGTTCGAAGAGGTTCATTTCATTGCACCTCGATTTGCGCCTCAACCCAGTCACCGACCGCTTGACGAGCCCAGCCCCTGGCGGTTAGCGTTCGGCAGGAGTTGCTGGTACACAAGAATATACAATTCAATAGCCTTGCCTTAATGTTCAGAGGTTAGCGGGTACAGGATGCCCTGTATAATCTTGTGGAGCCCTTACACGGCGATGTCGGCCGCGTACTTACCACCCCCCGTCTAGCTCGTATTCGACAGCGCTTATGCTTTGTAGGACTGCCGTGGTTTCGACCTGGGCAAAGGCTGCGATGGGCAGCAACAGGAAGAACACGATCATTTCACGTGGTGACATTGTAATTTCTATTTTGCTTTGGTAATTAAGTCCCTGGTAAATAGGCTTTACCCGGTACGTCCTGTGTATAACCGATTATTGCTCCTCGGTCTGTGTTACTAGTCGGAACCAAAGGCTGATTTTACGGCATCGGATACGCGCTCCAAACGCGCGCGTACTTCTTTTGCGAGAGTGGTTACTTCGTCTCTATCGACCAGGGTCAAAACTGCTTCAGGGTCCATAAAGGTGACAATATTCTGTCCACGCTCATCCTCTCTCAATATGACGTTACAGGGCAACAGGACGCCGATTTCGGGTTCGGCTTCAATCGCCTGGTTCGCAAGATGTGGATTACAGGCTCCCAGTATTTTATAGGGACGTTTTTCGAGACCAAGTTTCTTCTTCAGCGTGGCCTGAACATCGATTTCGGTGAGTACGCCGAAGCCTTCATCAGCGAGGGCGGCGACTATTTTCTCTTCGATGGCCGATAAGTCACCGTTTACCTGAATGGAAAAACTATACATATTTAATCTCCTGGTTCAATACCAAAAACACCTTCTCGTTCATCTACCAGTATATAGTGGTAGTGAAAAGATTGTTTCAAACTTTCGCCAGGCAAGCACCTGTCTTCAACACACGTTCAAATAGAGGGTCCGATTTTCAGCCGACTGCCATCTTTGAATCGAGAAAGTCGAAATCGGGATAAATCATGTTCGACGCGATTGTTCTGAACCAGGTTTGCCATTATCCTGCCAGCGGCAGGGCCTAACCCAAATCCGTGCCCACTAAATCCAGTGGCGACAAAAAATCCATCGAATTCGTCCACGCGATCCATTACCGGCACCAAATCGGGCGTCGCATCTATCATTCCCGACCAACTCTCGGTAATGGCGATGTCGCGCATGACGGGCAGTCGATCATCTAGGATTTTTCTAAGTCGAGACAGGGCATTTGTTGCAGGTTCCGGGTTAAGTACACGGTGTTTTTCATAGGGGGAAACATCCTCCTCAGACCAGGTGTTCTGTGGGAATAATTGGTCTACCCAATGTTTATCGACACGGATTTTCAGTTTTGTAAAGGCGATTAGCGCGAGTGGCAAGAATACCCGGAGCAGGCTAATACTGTGCACCGATGGAAATACTTCCAGGTAGCCAGGCATCGCGATCGTGTAACCACCGTCCTGTCGGCGTCGAAAGGCGAGTTGCTTGTCGGCAGCATTTCCGTCAAATATCATCGGAGCTCTCGCGGTGCTCGCGACGGTAGCCTTGATTGTTTGTTGTGGCAGATAGATATTACACTGGCGCAGCAGCGATGCAGCCCAGGCGCCCCCGCAACACACCACGCTAGCGCACTTGACGAATCCGCGTTCGGTGAATACTCCATCAATACGATTATTAGCAGTGGAGATTTTTCGTACCGCGCAGTTTTCCAGGATAGATACCCCTTTGCGGGCACAAGCCCGTGCCATAGAAGGAACTGCCAACGCTGGCTCTGCGCGTCCATCACTCGGTGTATAGAGGGCAGATTTCCATTTTTGCGAGGTATTTTTGACCAGGCCATATAACTCACTGGTGCTGAGCCTTCGGGTATCGAGCCCATGTTGTTTAGCCAGCGAAAAAAACTCGTCATGACTGGCGAGCTCTGCTTCGTTTTCGCACAGATAAAGCCCGCCTTCCCGGCGAAATCCGATATCGACCCCTATATCGCGGCCAAGGTTCTCCCATAGCCGAATACTCTCCATCATGATCGGTAATTCAGCCTCATCGCGACCCTGCTGCCTGATCCAGCCCCAGTTACGGCTCGATTGCTCACCGGCTACGCGTCCTTTCTCGCAAACCAGAATTCTGAGGTTTTGCTGGCATAAATACCAGGCAGTGGAAATGCCAATAATCCCGCCACCGATGATCACAACATCGACCGTGTCAGGCAGGGGGGCGTCGTGCTCGACGGGGGATCGATCAGAGAGTGTGGTCATAACTGTAGCTTCCTTTTATCGATTTTTTAGTAGTAGAGGCGCCTTCGGGCTGACGGTGTGAAAAGAGCCTGAGGTTAGCAGACATCGATTGCGGGGATGAGTATATTGATCCGGTTGTGCCATTGGTAGCAATAGGCTGAAACTAATCGATATATCGGTTATATTTCACTCTATTCCGGTAGAGAATAGTGAAAGGTAATTGTGGAGTGAGAACATGAATCGATCCTGGGTTAAGAAAATTGGTGTACTCGGTGCCAGTGTGATAATTTCGTGTAGTGCAGTGGGGGCGCAGGCTACGGGTAAAATTACCGCAAGGCTGGGAGATGTAGACGCTCCAATCATCATCCCGACCCATGACTGGTCGAGCCAGATTGTCATGTCTAACGTGGTGGGGCAATTGATGGAGAAAATGGGTTACGAAGTTAAGTACGTAGAGACCGATAGCCAGGCGGTATACGAATCTGTGCGCACCGGCGAAGTACACATGGAGGTGGAAGTATGGGAAGGTTCTTTCGCGGCTTCGTATAATGCAGCGATGGATAAAGGCGGTATTATCGATGCCGGTAATCACGATGCTATTACGCGTGAAGAGTGGTGGTACCCAGCTTATGTGGCTGATTTGTGCCCAGGTCTTCCTGACTGGAAAGCGCTGGAAAAATGTTACGACCTGTTCGTTACCCTCGACACGGCGCCGAATGGACGCTACCTCGACGGACCTGCAACATGGTTCAACGATACCAGGCGTATCGAAGCCCTGGGTATGCGCTTCACGGCGGTTAATGCTGCTAACGGCGCTGCCCTGTGGGTGGAGCTTGAATCTGCTGCCAGGCGCAAGGCGCCTATCGTACTGTTCAACTGGTCGCCAAACTTCACTGATGTCATTTACGGTGGTGCGTTTATAGAGTTCCCTGAGTTCGATCCAGCCTGTAAGACCGACGCTAGTTGGGGTATAAATCCAAACATGAGTAATGACTGCGGTAGTCCTGCGGGTGGTTACCTGAAGAAGGTTGCCTGGGACGGTATGCCGCGTAAATGGCCGGCGGCTTACAAAGTGCTAACCCGTATCAACTTCACCACTTTCATGGTGGGTACCATGTCCAAACTGGTTGATATCGATGGCATGGAATACGAAGATGCGGCAACCAGGTGGATCGAAGACAACGAAGCATTATGGTCTGGCTGGCTATACGCCTCGCAATAAGGGAAGTGCTGCCTGAATCGGCGCCACAAAGGATTTGGTTTTGTGAGGTGAAATAATGATACTTTTCACCTGTCGGTCTACGAAAAGATACGGATGAATTATTCAGAGGGACAAAAGGCCTAATTCTTATAGAAAAAAAACTATCCCCGAGTATACTGCGCCGCAACTATAGAAACCATTGACCCCGGCCAGGCAAACGCTAAAGCTCTGTCAGACAGAGAGTGATTTGGGCGAGAGATCGCCATCGTTTAGTGGGACCGGGTTATAACCAAATCAATGCAGACATATATTTCTCATGGGCTGGGAATCTATTGCTAAATGATCAATAAAATACTTGTAGCAACCGATGCATCGGCAGCATCGAATCGGGCCGTCAGTATGGCCGCTTATCTCGCGGCGAAGCACGAGGCTAATTTGTTGATATTGCACGTCATTCGAGACATGCAACTCCCCAGTGAAATGAAAGATGCTCCGGAGCTCGAAGCGTTTACCAACAAGCGTGAGGATATTCTGAGGCAGGTGGCGGAAAACATACTGCAAGAAGCCGCAGTTCGAGCTAAACGTGATGGTGCGAAAGACGTACAAACAGCAATAGGCAGTGGCGATCCGGCGTCAAGCGTGATTGGATTTGCCAGTTGCCGGAATATCGATACCATAGTAATCGGTACCCGGGGCCTGGGTAAGGTAAGCGAATCTTCAATGGGTAGCGTGTCGCGCAAGATTACCAACAATGCCGAAGCAAACTGCCTGGTGGTTCGGTAAAGGCGCCGAATCGTATCGAGTCACCGACCGGTGAATTTCCACAGTACTGATTAATTTTCAATATGCGTTTAGGGTTCCAGTAGATCGTTCTGGACTCCGTAAAGGTGACTCTTGATAATTTCCACCGCTTCTGATGTATGACGCGTGGCTATTGCTTCGTAAATTGCCCGGTGTTGGCTATTGTAAAAGGCCATACGTTCAGGGGTGAGTAATTTTGCTTTCATGCTAACCCATTGTGAGTATCGTCGCACTTCGCTGATACGTTCGTAAACCCAGTAAAGCAACTTGTTCTTGGAGCATTTTGCGAGCACCATATGAAAAGCCGTGTCAGCGCGGGCGAATTTTTCTACATTCCCCCCACAATCTTCACACTGACGAATCGCATTCCGTAGTTCTTCGAGGTCACGGTGGCTGGCATTTGCGATAGCCAGCCTTACAATTTGGGGTTCCAGGGCAATGCGTACCTCCACCATTTCGAGGGGGCTGGTGATGCTGGAGATTTCCTGTTGGTTCGTCAATTCACGGTGTGAAACATAAGTGCCGCTGCCAACCTGCCTGGTTATCAGGTGCTGGTCTTCCAGGATTTGCAATGCCGAGCGTATGGTCCCGCGCGATACACTAAATTCTTCCGCCAGATGACGTTCTGCCGGTAAACGCTCATCGTATGCATAGTGACCATCCATGATTCTACGCTTTATCTGAGAAGTCACATTACCGGTGGTGGCGCCGATCCGACGGAGAATCATATTCTCGATCGCTCCATGATCGGGCAATCGCTGACCTTTTTTCCGCCCAGTATTCATATGCAAAGCCTCCAAACCAGCTACTATTGTGACACAAATAATTGGTACAATATTGCACCGTTTCAGGGCTTTAATCAAGCTGTTTAGAGCCTTTATTTATATAATTGGTCTATAATATGGATCATATTTTCACTGGTTAGGAAATGCTATTATACGCGTCAGCAAACGCATCGGGGTATTAACAAATCAGTTTAATTTACCTGATATAAGTAATTGAATTAAAACAATAATAATTAAATAAAATAATTATTGAGCTACTCTTAAATGCGTTAAAATAATGCTAATAGTTCGCCGTTAGAGATGGAAATTTATAAATTGGTTCAGTAAAAAGCACCATATATCAGAGAATTGTCCATAATACGATATTTAGGTCTTGTAAAAGGTCTATATAAGGGTATACCATTGTTGCCTCGCTGGTTCGTTTATACGAACTGGTTCTGCACAATGCGAAGGCCGGTCCAGTGCGCTCGGTATGAGCGCGAGAGCAGGAACAATAGCCTGTCGCGTGCAAATGGTTTGGAGAAACCAATGGCGCTACCAGCACAAGTGAAATATCTAATCGTCGGCGCAGGCATACACGGCCTGAGCACGGCTTATCACCTGGCCTTGCAGTTAAAAGCTCTGGGGAAGGGTGACGGGCGCGATATATTGGTCATAGATAAAGGTGGTATTGCCGCCGGTGCCTCCGGTATTGCCTGCGGTGTAATACGTAATAATTACTTTCAACCCGCTATGCGTGAACTCATGGCCCACAGCGTCAGCGTGTGGGAAACCGATGTGCAGACTTATAGCTATCACCCGGTGGGCTATATGCAAGTCAGTCCCGAGAGCATGCACGAAGACGTCGCTACCATAGCCCAGCAACAACAGGACATCGGCTATGACTCCACCTTCATTGAAGGTGAAAAAGAATCCTCTGATTACATGAAAACCCTCTTCCACGACTGGCAGGCGAAAGGCATTACATCGGTATTGCACGAAAAAAGAGGGGGTTATGCGAATAACACCAAAGCCATGTATGCACTCGCCACCAAAGCCGAGAACGAAGGGGTAAGAATCCTTACCGGCTGTACTGTGACTGGATTCATGAGTGACTCGGCAGGTTCAGCGATCAAGGCGGTCGAAACCGATAAGGGAGAGATCGGTTGTGATCAGGTCATCATCGGCGTCGGCCCCTGGGCGAAAACAGTCTGGGATATGCTCGAATTACCCAGGACCATCAGCATCAAGGGTAAAGACGGTGAAATGTACCACGATATTCCGATGTGGATTTACTGGTCACTGCAGGAAGGCACATTAGGTGTCAACCCAGAATTACAGAAGACCAACGACGGGCGATTCCCGCCGGTGATCCACGTCGATAGCAACGAACCACTCTACTCCGACTTCGATGGCAGTTTAATCACCGACAAAATGTGGGGCATTTACTACAAACCCGACTTCCACTTCGGTGGTATTCAGGGGGGCGCCGCACCCTATGCGATCGAGACCGATCCAGACGATGTGGCCGTCGATCCCTACGGGGTTGATTCGCCCGATTTCGTCGTGGGTGAAGACTTTGCGCACATGTGGACCTCGGCGCTCGCGCACTGCCAGAAGCGTTTTGAAGGACAGTTCAAGTATTACAGGAACGAACCCTCGGGGGGTATTGGCTCGTTTACCCCGGACAGTTTCCCGGTATTCGACGTATTCCGTGAGAACTGCTACCTGATTGCCGATTCGAATCACGGCTACAAGATGCTCGGGGTGGGCAAACTGGTGGCTGAAGAGTTATGTGGTCATCAAAGCTCACTACTCGAACCCTTTCGGTTCTCTCGTTACCAGCAGGGTAAGTTACACCCGGTGTCGAGTAGCCCTTTTCCCTGGAGTTAGATTGTAAGAAACAGAAATTTTCCGTTATTGAAGCGGTTGAGTAAAACAGAATAGATTGAAAAAAAACAAACCGATTGTGAGGACAATAATGACTGATTTACAAGCACACGTTGAAGCACCCGGTCGCGCCGATCTGGTTAAACAGGTCAGCGAAAAAATAAAAGAAACTGGCGTCGATTATATTTATTACCAGTTCGTTTCCGTAACGGGTCGTATCGTCGGTAAGGGTATCCCCGCCGCGCATTGGGAGCGTCTCGCCGAAAAAGGGTTTCAACTGGTTTACGGTTCCACCGCCAATCTATTCGTCGACCGCCATGGTAACTACATTGGATACGGTCCAGAGTCATGGGAACTGGTCGGTATCCCTGATCCGGAAACGTTCTGTCAATTGCCCTGGGATAAGCGCATCGGACGCGTTTTTTGTACCTTGTTCCACAATCGTGAAGAACACGAAAACCCAGGTGCCGTGCTGACTTCAGATTGCCGCGGTAACTTGCGTCGTATCCATAACGAGTTCCAGGACAAGCATGGCCTGGAACTGCGTTGTGGTACCGAGCCCGAAATGATGTGGCTGAAGCGTGGTGAGGATGGCAGGCCAAATGGCGGCGTTACCAAACCAAACTGTTATCACATCGATCAATTTGAAGAATTACGTCCTACCTTCATGAAGGTTATTGAGTATTCACAGCAGATGGGCCTCGATATCATCCAGGGCGACCACGAAGACGCACCAGGCCAGCTTGAATTGAATACCCAGTTCGATGACGTTTTGCGTAATGCCGACCGTCTAACAACTTATCGCCAGATTTGTGCCCAGGTGGCGCGCGAAGATAACCTGATCGCCTGTTTTATGTCCAAGCCGTTCATGGGTGTATCGGCTTCGGGTTGTCACCACAACATGTCGCTTTGGCGGGGTGGTGAAGACAAGGTCAACATGCTCGGCCACGATACTTTAGCAGGCATGGAGGGCGCCTTCACCTACCGTACCGGTGGCGAAAACACGTTTATGCCCGATCCTTCGATCGATGAGTACGCGCCGGGTCCGGTTGGCCTGCAGTGTATTGGTGGTGTTATCAAGCACCTCGGCGCGCTGACCTCGATCGGTTCTTCCACGGTTAACTCTTACCGTCGTCTTTGGGACACTGGTTTCTGGGCGCCAATCTTTGCCGACTGGGGTTACCAGAACCGCACCTGTGCCCTGCGAATATCGGCACCGGGTCGTTTCGAATACCGTTCGGTCGACTCGATGGTGAATCCCTACCTGATGGGCACCGCGCTTTTAAAGGCCTTCGATGACGGTATAGACAATAACCTGGACCCCGGCGAAGCCGAGGAACGCAACATTTACGAAGCAATCGAAGCCGGTAAAGACGTCAAGAAACTACCGATGTCGCTAGGTGAGGCACTCGAGGAACTACGCAACGATGAAGTCATCAAGTCATCGATGCCGGGTGAGATGTACAGGGTATTCGAGCATTACAAACGCGATGAATGGGAGAGATACAACGCCACGGTTACCGACTGGGATGTGGAAACGTATCTCGACTGTTTACCGTAGGGCTGAATTCATTCGGCCAAACCAATTTTTTTAGGAGAGGATAATTTTATGTGT
>CAZJEJ010000006.1:18938-33984 GCA_964544945.1 uncultured Gammaproteobacteria bacterium
GGGCTGAATTCATTCGGCCAAACCAATTTTTTTAGGAGAGGATAATTTTATGTGTGGTATTGCTGGACTTATCTGGAAAGGTGGTGCAAGCAGTGACATCGGTACCGAGATGACCGCGATGCTTCAGGCTCTGAAGCATCGCGGGCCAGACTCAACCGGTTTTGCACTCTACGGGGAGGGCAAGAAGGGCGTGCATGTGTTGCGCTTCAAGGTCGCCGAGCAGGAAGAAATGAAGACGGGTTTTGATATTCATCGAAAGGTCATCGAGCGTAGAGACGCCGTAGACGCCCGTATGCAGGAAATGGGCGCCAAAATCACAGAAAAAGAGGAAGCGACAGAATACGCATTTCGCTATCACTTCCAGTTTGACGGTGATCTGAAGCGTTTAATCGATTACATCGAAGACATCGACGGTGCGGAAATCCTGTCAGTCGGTACAGCCCTGGAATTGATCAAGGACCTGGGCAATGCAGAACTCGTTTCGGAGCAGTATGGCCTGAAAGGCTTTCAGGGTACCCACGCGATCGGGCATACCCGTATGGCGACCGAGTCCGATGTCGATATTCGTTCTGCCCACCCGTACTGGGCTTACCCGTTCGACGATGTGTCGGTGGTTCATAATGGTCAGTTGACCAATTACTGGACCAACCGCCGTGATCTGGAGCGCCGTGGCCATCGCTTCATGTCCGATTGTGACTCCGAGCTAATCGCCGTTTATATCGCCGATCGTATCGATCATGGCGATGAGCTGGAATCCGCGATGCAGCGTTCGATTTCAGAACTCGATGGTGTATTCACTTATCTGGTCGCAACGGGTAAACAGCTCGGAATGGCCAAAGACGTGATGGGTGCAAAGCCAATGGTGCTTTACGAAAGCGATGAATTTGTCGGTCTGGCTTCGGAAGAAGTCGCTATTCGCAGTATTTTCCCACGTGAAATAGATACCTGGGATCCATATGAAGGGGAGGTAAAAGTATGGGCAGCGTAAGTACATCCCATGACATGGGATTGCACGAGGAGCAACTGGCGGGTCGAACCCAGCAGCGTTTTTTCTCGGCTACTGAAGAAGAGAGCTTTACCTACCCCTGGGCGTATGAAGTCGACTATGACAAGTCGGCCGAATTCGATGCGGCGGAAATGGAAATTTCCGACATCAATCTAAAAATTCGTGAATTGATGAAATCGGGTTATGGCACGATTACGGTCCAAAACCCCCGCGCCAAGCATTCGCTCGGTGTTGGAATTCTGAACCGTCTTAACCTGAACTTCGAAGGGAGCCTCGGTTACTTTGGCTGTGGTTTGACCGATGGCGCCAATATCCATATCAGTGGACGTGTCGGCTGGTCCTGCGCGGAAAACATGATGGCGGGTACCGTGATCATCGAAAAGAATGCGGGTTCCCTGTTCGGTGCCGCGATTCGTGGCGGCGATCTGATCTGTAAGGGTCAGGCCGGGGGGAGAGTAGGGATTGACCAAAAAGGCGGCACGATCATCGTCGGTGACAGTGTCGGTGCCTTCACCGGTTTTATGATGCAGCGCGGACGCATGATTATCCTCGGCGATGCCGGCGATAACCTCGGCGATTCAATGTACGACGGAACTATCTACGTCGGTGGCAAGATAACCAGTTTGGGTGTTGACTGCGTCGAAACGGAAATGACCGACCTCGACAAGAAGTATCTGCAAGGCAAGTTAACCCAGTACGGTATGTCTGCGCCAAATGGTATCGACAAGATGGTCAAGTTGACTTCGGGCAAGCAGTTGTGGAACTACGATAACCTCGAACCTACCGAGAAGAAACTGGTGCTTTAGGCGCGGTTTTTTATCCTGGAGAAATAATAAGATGTCTGACAGAAAAAAAGATCCGTATCACCTGGGAAAAAGTTTCATCTTTCCACCCGAGGTAATCAACGATATCCATATTAAGTCCGAACTGGGCCGCTACCGTATGCGGGGTTTTTCCCTGTTCAAAAAAATCCCTACCTGGGACGAACTGACTTTCATGCCCGGTACGCTGACACGCTTCGTTATCGAGGGCTACCGCGAAAAGTGTTTAACCAAAACAATCATTGGCCCTAAAGCAAAGAAGCCGCTTGAACTCGATATACCCGTCTATATCACTGGTATGAGTTTCGGTGCGCTCAGCTACGAAGCCAAGACAGCACTTGCGCGTGGCGCCACTATGGCCGGTACTGCCACCTGTTCGGGCGAGGGCGGGATGATTCCCGATGAACGGCGTTACTCGAGTAAATGGCTGTATCAATGTATCCAGTCCCGGTATGGCTTTAATCCACATCATCTACGTCTTGCCGATGCGGTTGAATTTTTCATCGGCCAGGGTTGCAAGGTTGGTCTCGGTGGACACTTGATGGGGCAAAAGGTTACCGACCAGGTCGCTGAAATGCGTTCTTTGCCCGCTGGTATCGATCAGCGTTCGCCGGCACGTCACCCCGACTGGATGGGCCCGGATGACCTGGCGCTGAAGATTCAGGAAATCCGCGAAGCGACCGATGGTCAGGTGCCGATTCAGTTGAAGCTGGGTGCGGCGCGTGTTTACGACGACGTACGTATGGCGGCGAAGACCAATCCAGATTCGATATATATCGATGGCATGGAGGGTGGTACCGGTGCCGGGCCACACCTCGCGACCGAAGAAACCGGCATTCCCGGAATTGCTGCGATTCGCCAGGCGCGCCAGGCGCTCGATGATGTCGGTATGTCGGGTCAAATTACCCTGGTTTATGCCGGGGGTATCCGTAACGGCGCTGATGTCGCCAAGGCGATTGCTCTGGGTGCCGATGCGATTGCGATCGGGCACTCGGCGATGATGGCCCTGAATTGTAACAAGGCTATCCCCGAAGCTGATTTTGAAGCCGAAATGGGTGTCGAAGCGGGTTACTGCTATCACTGCCATACCGGGCGTTGTCCGGTCGGTGTTGCGACTCAGGACCCGGTCCTGCGCAAGCGACTCGACCCCGATGCGGCAGCCGTGCGGGTATACAATTTTCTGCACACGCTGACGATCGAAGCGCAGATGTTCGCCCGCGCCTGCGGCAAGACCAACATCCACTCGCTGGAACCGGAAGATTTGGCTGCATTGACCCTGGAAGCGTCGGCTTGCGCCCAGGTGCCCATGGCAGGTACTCAACACACCGTCGGGCGCCCCGACATGACACGATTTTAAGGAGGTCGACATGGCTGAACAAGATATTGATCAATTCCTCGAAGGCGATGGAGTTGATACCGAGCGTGAGAAAATTATAGGTCAGCACATTGGATACAGATACGACGTAAATCTGGTTCCCGATATGGATCGCTGTACGCCTTTTCTGCGTCAGTATATGGAAATCATGGGCTGGCAGGATCTGAATTGGCTCGAAGACGTACATATGGGATACGAAGAAGGCAATCCTGCGGTTTTCGATAGAAATATCAATGGCTGGGTAACCATCCCGGAAAATATTGATTTGCCGGATAACCAGCAGGATCGTGACATGATCGCGCGTGAACTGTTGGTGAAGTTCCAGATGGCGAAAGGGCATCCGATGGTTGACCTTCGAAATGCTTATAAAAAGTTTAGTTAGGCGAGCTATTTAGGTTTGGGTAACGAAAATAAAAGGAGTTGCTGGAAGATATCATGGCCTCTTTTTATTCCTAATTCAATGTAGTGCCCTATGGGTAGTGCCCTAAGGGAAAAATCACACAATAAAATTTTTATTGTGTAAATAATAGTGAGAGAGGAGAGTGAATCATGAAAATAGTAAACCGTTCATTAAGAACGTTGATGATATCGACCCTGGCGGCTACATTGATAATGCTAGCCGGAACCACGACAAGTGCTGCTGCATGGAAGGAACCTAAACCTGGAGAGACCGTCAATATAGGATTTCTCGGTGCATTATCAGGGCCAGATGCAGGCTGGGGGCTTCCTGGTTTGACAGGAAATCAGATGTTTATCGATGAGGTTAATGCCGAAGGTGGGCTTCTGGTTAATGGCAAACGTTATCCATTGAAGATGGTTACCTTTGATGATGAAGCTATCGGTAGCAAAGCGTTGCAAGGCGCTAAGCAATTGGTGCTACAGTATGATGTCAAGTTCATTAGCGCTATTGGCGGAAACCCTGCTGATGCAGTGCATCCGTATTTAACCAGGAAGCAGGTGATATACGCGAGCTTGATTTCAACCGATATCAAGCCAGATCGTCCTTACCTGATTGCAGGTGGTGACGTCACACCGCGGATAGATATGATGCGGCCGTTCTATCACAAAATGAAAGATCCAACCCTCAAACGCTGGGCGGTTATTTCGCAGGATGACACCATTGGATTAACGTCGCAGGCGTGGGAAGTTGGTTCTGCTTTGGCGGATGGCTGGGACGTGGTCTACGATAAGCATTATTCGCTTGAAACCACCGACTTCGCGCCGGTTGTGACAGCGATGTTGGCAACCAAACCTGACGTTGTTAGCCTCAACCTGTCCTATCCCACTTTCGTAGCACTGATTATTGAGCAGCTTTATATTCAGGGTTTCAAGGGCGCGATCTCGGCCAACTATCTCGATACAGAATCAATCCTGCAAAAGGTACCGGCCGAGTATATAGAAGGAGCTGTCGACAGTTTTCCATTGTTCGACGATCCCTGGTGGAACGAGCCGTCATTTCAGCATAAATTTTACCAGGACTGGCTTAAGCGCTACGGCCCGGGTGCTCCAGAAGACGTTAAACGAGGAATTACCGGTATCGACTGGGATCACGTAATTATGCTGCGTGTATGGGCGCAGGGCGTACAGCTCGCGGGTACTTTCCATCCCGATAAAGTTCTGGAAGCTTTACGCAAGGAAGATTCTATTTTGACTATTTTGGGACCAGGAAAAATGTCAGGCAAGGAAATGTGGGGAATCGATAATATGATCGCTACGCCGATTCCGTTCAATGAACATCGTAATGGTGTCAAACGGGTTCAGGCGGTAATAAATTTTTCGAACTGGTTTGAAGCTCGCAAGGATCAGATCATCGCCGTCGTGCGCGAGCGTGGCCAGATGTGGGATCAGCGCTAATCGCAATTAAGGGGGGGCATTGCGCCCTCCCAATTTGCCTCAGGTCGTCAAAAGAGGAATAAGATGGATTGGCCGACTTTCGTACAAAGTATCGCAAATGCCCTGGTGTTGGGATCGATCTACGCCACGGTTGCGGTAGGATTAGCCCTGGCTTTTGGCGTCATGCAAATGGCCAATTTCGCCCATGGTGAATTATTCATGTCGGGGGCTTACGTTGTTTATGTTCTTTATGCGCTTGGCGGCTTCCCGTTTCCGGTAGCCGTTATACTGGCGTTCCCGATTGTCGCTGCAATGGGGGTAGTAACGGAGAAATTTATATTCAGACCGACGCGGGGAAATGTACTCGCCGGGTTCATGGCAACTGCTGGCCTGGCCTTTATTTTGCAGGTTGTTGTTGGCCAGCTTTGGGGTGTTGGTTTGATGCGTTCGGTGCCGACGCCCTACATGGGAGCAGCCTCGATTCTGGGTGCGCAGGTGTCCTGGCAACGGTTGCTGATTTTCCCGGTTACCGTAGTGATGGTAACAGGACTCTGGTTTTTCCTGCACAGAGCCCGGCTTGGTAAAGCTCTTCGCGCCTGTGCCCAGGACGTTGAGGCTGCATCGCTGCAGGGGATTAGTATTAACAAGATGACTGCGTTATCGATGGCGATCTCAGGCGGTTTTGCCGGTGTTGCGGGAGCCCTGATGGCACCGGTACTTGCTGTGACTCCCTATATGGGGCACCAGATCATCGTTACCGCTTTTATTGTCGTCATCGTCGGCGGGATGGCAAGTATTGAGGGGACGATCCTCGCCTCGTTCATTCTGGGGTTCATCCACACCTTCACCACCACAATTTTTGATGCGGTCGTGGCTACCATGGCTGGCGTGGTGTTTATGGCTGTGATCCTGGTTGTTAAACCCTCCGGCCTGCTGGGTCGGGTGAGAATGTAGGGGTATCAGGCATGAGGATCATTCTTCTCATTGGCGTACTGTTAGTCTTGCTCATGTGGCCTTATGTAGCGAGCGAATATTATATCGAGATCGGGATCCTGTTCTTGATCAATCTCATACTAGCTTCCAGCTATCGCATAATTACCACGGCAGGTGATTGGTCATTGTCACATGTCGTGTTAATGGGTGTCGGCGCGTATGCCACTGCGTTAATGGCTAAATATATAGGCTGGCCATTTTGGGCCACGGTGTTGCTAGGTGGTATGGCTGCCGCCGTGATTGGATTGGTAGTGGTGTTCCCGCTATTGCGTACCAGAGGGTTCGGATTCTTCATCGGTTCATTTGCACTGGGTGAGTTCGTACGTCTGATCTGGGTGAAGTTTCACTTTCCCTTTGGTGGACCACGCGGGATGATAGGAATTCCACCTATCGAACTAGGTAATATTGATTTCTTCGACGCTACACCGTACTACTACGTCAGTTTAGCTTTCACGCTGGGCAGTCTGCTAATTCTCTACCGAATAGACGTCTCACGAACGGGAAAAATTCTCAAGGCGATTTACGCCGACGAAGACTTGACCAGATGTATCGGCGTTAACGTTGCGCGCTATCGGGCGATCGCATTTAGCGTCTCGGCATTCTTTGCGGGAATTGCAGGGGTTTTACTCGCACATCGGCTAGGTGCTATCGACCCCAAAAATTTTGACGTCAACACTATGGTATACCTTGTCATTTGGGTAGTGGTAGGTGGCGTAGGAACATTTTGGGGACCGCTTATCGGTGTCACCGTGATGATGTTTATCGGTGAAGTAGCACGCCCACTGGCAGAATGGCGCCCACTGTTATTCGGCGGAATTTTGATCCTGTTTCTAATCTTGATGCCAGGCGGTCTGGAGAGCCTGTTCCCGAAGCTTGCTGCATTGATGCAAAGATTTCGTGGCAGTAAGGAGTCTGCGACCGGGGCCAGGGAGGCTGGCGAGTAATGGCTATTTTTAAGGTAAAGGGGCTGAGCAAAAGCTTCGGTGGCCTCGCGGCTAACCGGAATCTCAATCTTGAGGTGGAAGAAGGTGAAATTCGAGGGGTGATTGGGCCGAACGGTGCAGGGAAGACCACGTTTTTCAATGTCGTCAGCGGAATCTTTCGACCCACTGCCGGGACTATCATTTTTGATGGTCAGGTGATTTCGGGTCTCGGTCCAGACAGGATTGCCGAACTGGGGGTTGTTCGGACGTTTCAAAGGACAGCACTATTCCCTGACTTTACGGTATTGGAAAATGTAAATATCGCCCGGCATATTCACGCGAAAGAGAATATCTTTCGTGCAGTTTTTGGCAGATCCAAAGATGACGAGCGCAGAAATCTCGAGAAGTCAAAGGAAATCATAGAGTTCCTTGGCATGACATCATATCGAGATGAGATCGCTAGCAATCTTCCCTACGGTTTCCAGCGCATGCTCGGTGTTGCTATAGCGCTGGCGACGGAACCACGACTATTGATGCTCGACGAACCGGTTGCCGGCATGAACAACAGCGAAACGCTCGCGATGATTGAACTTATTCGCCGTATACGTGACGAGATGGGTGTAACCATCTTACTGGTCGAGCATGATATGCGAACAGTCATGAACCTTTGCGACAAGATTACCGTTATCGATTTTGGTGAGATGCTAGCCGAGGGTTTGCCGCACGAAATTCGTGAAAATAAAGATGTAATCGAAGCATATCTGGGAGCCGAAGACATTGTTGCTTAGTATCAAAAATGCGAGCGTTCACTTTGGCAAGGTATCGGCGATCGAAGATGTTTCGATCGACGTCGAGGAAGGCACGATTGTCGCTCTAATCGGCGCTAACGGTGCTGGTAAAAGCACCACGCTTCGTGCAATTTCAGGGCTAAAACAACCGACCACCGGCGAAATCTGGTTCGACGGTGAGCGCATCGATCATTGCTCACCCGAAGAAATAACGATTAAGGGGATCGCTCATGTTCCCGAGGGGCGTCGCGTATTTCCCCACATGACCGTTATGGAAAATCTCGAAATGGGCGCCTTCGCTCGTAAGGATAGAGTTGCTATCGCGCACGATCTGGAAAGCGTGTTCGAACATTTTCCGAGATTATTTGAACGCCGCAAACAGGCAGCCGGAACCATGAGTGGTGGCGAGCAGCAGATGTTGGCGATGGGGCGGGCGTTAATGTCGGGCCCGAAGGTAATCTTGATGGATGAACCGTCACTGGGTTTATCGCCAATCCTGTGCCAGGAAATCGCCAAAATTATTAAGGAAATTCACGCCAAGGGCCGCACCGTGGTTTTAGTCGAGCAAAACGCACGCCTGGCTTTGTCTTTGGCGCAAAAAGGGTACGTGCTTGAAACTGGCTCGGTGGTGTTGGAGGGCGAGGCAGGAGCGCTTCTCTACGATGACAAGGTTCGGGAAACGTACCTGGGAGGATAGTCGACGGTTAAATCGGAAGTAAATTCATGATTTTCCGACAGTGATTTGATCCCGGTAGCAAGTGCAGGGTAAATTAAGGCCGTAGCGATGCAATCTTTTATTACCATCCGAAAAAATCGGATTAAGGGATAAAAAAGTGTCGTTTTATCGATGCTTTTATGGTCTAGAAGTTCGTAAAATATGGTTTTTTGATATAAGGATCCATTGACTTATTCGTGACCGCGCATCTTGAAGCCAGAATTCGATGCTTCTTCGTTGTTAATTCCCGCAATAGCCAGCTAAGGCAGGCCCCACGAGCGCAGTGAATGCTTTGGGTTCCAGGTGCGATTAACGCCTTAAATCGACGAATTTTGATCTCCAGTCTACATCGTCCAGAATAAATCAGAGGCTCCATAATTCTGTTGGGTCAGTAAGGAAACTGCCAACAATCATTAACCTTCTGTTGGGAGTAAGAGAACCTTGGCTAAGATAATTGACGGAAAAGCATATTCGGCAAACCTGCGTGTAGAAATCGCGCGCAAGGTTGGAGTAATAAAGCAAAACCATTCCCTGACTCCGGGGCTCGCAGTAGTACTGGTTGGCGAAGACCCCGCTAGCCAGATTTACGTGCGCAGCAAGGGCAAGCAAACTGAGGAAGCCGGGATGAATTCCTACGAGCATAAGCTTTCGGCCGATACCAGCCAGGAAGATTTGCTCAAGCTCATCGATCAGCTAAATAACGACGCGGATGTACACGGTATCCTGGTACAGTTGCCCTTACCCGATCATATCGATGAAGAATCGGTGATCAATTCGATTTCCGTCGATAAAGATGTCGATGGGTTCCATTTGTCCAATGTTGGTCGACTGTCGATCGGCGCCAAGGGTATCGTACCCTGTACCCCGCTGGGCTCAATGATGATGTTAAAAGACCAGCTCGGAGAGCTCTCTGGCAAGAAAGCGATCGTGGTTGGTCGCTCGAATATCGTCGGTAAACCGATGGCAGCGCTTTTGTTGAAAGAAAGTTGCACGGTTACAATCGCCCATTCAAGAACCCAGGACTTACCCGGAGAATGCCGCAAGGCCGATATTGTCGTAGCGGCTGTTGGGCGTCCGGAAATGATCAAAGGCGACTGGATCAAACCGGGTGCGACGGTGATAGATGTCGGTATCAACCGCATCGATAAAGAGGGTGGAGGCACCCGGCTGGTTGGCGATGTTGAATTTTCCAGTGCCAGCGAAGTCGCCGGTGCGATTACGCCGGTGCCCGGCGGAGTGGGACCTATGACGATCGCCTGTTTGTTGCATAATACCTTGCAGCAGGCCTGTCGGTTGAATGGTATAGAAGTACCCGAGTAACGCTCCAGTCGCCCTCGCAATAGATTCCGGGTCGGCGCTTCGCACCACCCGGAATCTGCCGGCGAAACTCGAGGTCGTGATGCCGAAGGCATGCCTGCACGCAAAGAAGAATTGCAAGGTGCTATCGATGAAGGAATCGACATCGTATACAACACTCAGCCTGTAGCAGTAGTCGATGGTAGGGCATTGCGCTGCGTTCGCACTGAGCGGTCCGTTAGCCGATCTTTGCGCCATGGCCATAATATTTTTCCACCCCTCGTATTGCTCGAAAGCAATCATCGCCTTCGCGTAATTTGAGGGCGAGGTACTTCGTTAATAAATCACGATTAAATGTCGTTTTCGAGATACTTTTCTTTCTGGCGTACTCATACTATATGGCCTCGCGAAAACGGCCACAGCGCCATTTGAAAGATCGCTACCAATTTAAAGTAAATATAGAATATTTATAACACCAAATTCATGATTCCCGCTATTCGGAGAAAAAAATGGCAAAAAGCGATATAGAAATTGCACGCGAAGCAACCCTGAAACCAATTACTGAAATTGCTGAAAAGATCGGAATTCCCGCCTCAGCACTAAAGCCCTACGGTCATGATAAGGCCAAGATAACGCCAGATTTTATAAAATCTTTAAATGGCAGGAAAGATGGCAAGCTAATTCTGGTCACGGCGACTTCTCCAACCCCAGCGGGTGAAGGGAAAACCACCACCACGGTGGGTCTTGGCGACGGGTTGAACAGCATCGGTAAAAATGCGGTGATGTGCTTGCGCGAGCCCAGCCTTGGCCCCTGTTTCGGAATGAAAGGTGGCGCCGCTGGTGGCGGTTACGCCCAGGTTGTACCGATGGAGGATATCAACCTGCACTTCACCGGTGACTTCCATGCAATTGGTACAGCACATAACCTGTTGTCGGCATTAATCGATAATCATATTCACTGGGAAAACAAGTCGGGACTCGATCCTCGCCGCGTGACCTGGAAGCGCGTAGTCGATATGAATGATCGTGCCCTGCGCGATATCACCATCGGGCTCGGTGGACCATTTAACGGTACCCCACGCCAGAGCGGATACGATATTACCGTGGCATCTGAAATCATGGCGATCTTCTGTCTTGCTACCGATCTTGATGATTTAAGCCGCCGCCTCGGTAATATTGTGATCGGCTATACACGCGATCTCAAACCAGTCCATGCTCGCGATGTAAACGCCCCGGGCGCAATGACCGTTTTATTACGTGATGCGTTTATGCCGAACCTGGTACAAACTCTGGAAAACAATCCAGCATTCATCCACGGCGGACCTTTTGCCAATATCGCGCACGGTTGTAATTCTGTGATCGCGACTAAAACCGCATTGAAACTGGCCGATTATGTTGTGACCGAAGCTGGATTTGGCGCCGATCTCGGTGCCGAAAAATTCTTCAATATCAAGTGCCGTAAAGCTGGCCTTAGTCCGGATGCGGTTGTTTTGGTTGCCACGGTACGTGCCCTGAAAATGCATGGTGGCATCGCTAAGGATAAACTTGCAGGAGAAAATATCGAGGCAGTCACCAAAGGTTGCGAAAATCTCGGCAAACATATTCGTAACCTGAGCCAGTTTGGTGTGCCGGTAACGGTTGCAATCAACCGCTTTTCGGCCGATACCGATAGCGAGCTGGCAGCGATCAGGGCGTACTGTGAAGATTTTGGTGTCAAAGTATTTGACTGTGATCACTGGGGCAAAGGTAGCGCCGGAGTTCAGGAACTGTCACATCACGTTGCCGAAGTGGCTGATTCAGGACAGGCCCAGTTCCACACGCTATACGACGATCATTTGTCCCTGTGGGATAAGGCCAAACACATTGCTCGAACCCTGTATGGCGCCGAAGATCTTATTGCAGATAAAAAGGTACGCGACCAGTTCGCCAAATTTGAAGCCGATGGTTATGGACACTTTCCGGTTTGCATGGCGAAGACCCAGTATAGTTTCTCGACCGATCCGGCCTTGATGGGCGCGCCCACCGGGCACGAAGTACCGATTCGTGAAATTCGCCTGTCGGCGGGAGCCGAATTTGTGGTCGTGGTCTGTGGCGATATTATGACCATGCCCGGCCTGCCACGCGTGCCTTCTGCGGATAATATCCGCCTCAACGAGCAGGGCCAGGTTGAAGGCCTGTTTTAATCCGTACCTATCCCGGGTCGGGTGCTGGTATATATCGATGCCAGCCCCGACCAATTTGACACCAGACTTTAATGGAACCGCCAACAACAACCTCTACGCAGGAATATAAAAGTTTTATCTCCTGGCAATGCCGGGTGAGAAAGCAATGCGTACGCGAGCTTCAGGGTCGACCAACAGAGGGTATGAGCGCAGGTGTTCATTCTATTTCGGGTGGGGATGAAAAGAGTCGAATGAATTTCCTGATTGTGAAGCAGGACTCGCACAATCTAACATCAGAATTTCGTCACATCGTTCGCAAATCGCAGGATTCAGCCGACTGGATCAAAAATGGCCTGCGTATCCTGGCGGAGCGTCACTACCAGGATGATTTCAACTTTTCCAATGATTTAACCGCCCTGTTTAACCTCGACTCGTCCCTGGCAGAGGCACTGGTTACAGCCGGTCAATGCCGGTTGCAATTCAAACAGGATAGCGTCGAATACGCTTTTAATTTCGAGGTGAATGAACTTGAGAAAGAGAGCCCTCAATTTCAGGCGACTTACTGGCACAACCACTTATTCAACCCGACGATACCAGGGCAAGTCTGTGTGTTGAGTTTTTCACCCTTGCTGGAAGGTGCGTAAGCCGAATCGATCCACGAGGATACAACGAGAACAGGCCTCTTAAAAATTCTCGTCATTCCAGATCCCGAGACAGCCTTATTATCGAGGCGTTACACTTTATTCGTAGTATTTTTGAGTGTTCGCGATAATGACTGGATGAAGAGCAAGGTAATCCGTTATGCAGCGCTACTTCGGTTGGCGCGTTTGCGTTCGTGTTCGAGCAATAGCTTTTTACGAATCCTGATGTTTTTCGGCGTGACTTCGACCAGTTCATCGTCGTCGATAAATTCGAGTGCCTGTTCCAGTGTCAAGCGGATGGGTCTTGTGAGGATAAGGTTTTCGTCGGTGCCAGCGGCGCGGATATTGGTGAGTTGCTTGGCTTTTAGCGGATTAACGACCAGATCGTTAGCGCGACTATGAATACCAACTACCATGCCCAGGTACACTTCTTCGGCGTGTCCGATCATCAGGCGACCACGGTCTTGCAGGTTGAACAGGGCATAGGCCAGGGCTTTACCCGTAGCGCTGGAAATCAAAACGCCGTTTTTGCGCTGGCCGATATCCCCCTCGATTTTGGGTCCATATTGGTCAAACACATGGTACAGCAATCCGGTGCCAGAACTGAGAGTCATGAATTCAGCCTGGAACCCGATCAGGCCGCGTGAGGGAACGATATAGTCGAGACGCACCCGCCCCCTGGCGCCCGACATCATGTTTTTCAATTCGGCTTTACGACCACCGAGTGCCTCCATCACCGCGCCCTGGTATTGCTCTTCGACGTCGACAGTTAGTTGCTCGTAGGGCTCGCATACCCTGCCGTCGATTTCCCTGAGAATTACCTCAGCGCGAGAGACCGATAATTCGAATCCTTCGCGGCGCATATTTTCAATCAGGATGCCCAGGTGTAATTCACCCCGGCCAGAGACTTTGAATTTATCCGCGTCAGACAGTCTTTCTACCCGTAAAGCGACGTTGTGCAAGCATTCGCGCTGAAGGCGCTCGTCGATCTGGCGCGAGGTCAGGTACTTGCCATCCTTCCCGGAAAATGGGGAGTTATTCACGCTGAAGGTCATATTGACCGTGGGCTCATCGATGCTTAAGGCCGGTAGCGCCTCGATGTGGTTTCGGTCGCAAAGGGTATCTGAAATATAAAGCTCCTCGATCCCCGAGAAAAGAATGATATCGCCAGCTCGCGCCGTTTCGGTTTCCACCCGTTCGAGCCCGCTAAAGCCGAAAATCTGCATCATCCGGCCATCGCGAACGCGGTTATCGGTGCCGATAATTTTGATTGCAGTATTGCGATTGACGGTTCCACGCGTGATACGCCCAATGCCTAACACGCCCTTGTAACTGTCGTAGTCGAGGCTGGAGATTTGCATTTGGAAGGGGCCATCTATTTCAACTTGTGGTGGCGATACGTATTCGATAATAGCGTCGAACAATGGGCTCATGTCGCCTTCGTTCACACTATCCTGCAAGGAGGCGTAGCCGTTTAAAGCCGATGCATAAATAATCGGGAAATCCAGTTGCTGGTCGTTGGCGCCGAGCTGATCAAACAGGTCGAATACCTGGTCAATTACCCAGTGGGGTCGCGCGCCCGTTCGATCAATTTTATTCACCACGACGATTGGGGTGAAGCCCATGGCAAATGCTTTTTGAGTGACAAAGCGAGTCTGCGGCATCGGCCCGTCGACTGCGTCGACCAGAAGCAGTACCGAATCCACCATCGACAATACGCGTTCTACTTCGCCACCAAAATCGGCATGGCCCGGCGTATCGACAATATTGATTCGATAGGTCTGGTTTTGTCCTGCGTGATGCCAGTTAATGGCGGTACACTTGGATAAAATAGTGATACCGCGTTCCCTTTCCAGGTCGTTAGAATCCATCACGCGATCTTGCCTGTCGGCACGCGAGTCGAGCGTTCCTGACTGTCTCAGCAACTGGTCGACGAGCGTGGTTTTGCCGTGGTCGACATGAGCGATGATCGCTATATTGCGAAGTGTTGTTCGGCTACCGGATGACATGCATAGTTTGGAGAATGGACAAAGGCGCGCGATTATAACGTGAAGCGCCGATAGCACAAGGTTAATATCGCTCGATTATTTCGACGCGATTGAATTTTGAGTTTATATAGATGAATTCGAGCTCATCATTTGGTGTGGTCAAACCGCCCCTGTTTTAAAAAGTTTAAAGTCTGTTCAATTGCCTGCGGCCGGCTCGTGATGAAGGTATGGTTGCAAGGCAAGACGATAAAATCAGCCATACCTTCCAGCCTCGCGCGTTGGGTCGAAACCTTGCCGTCGTGTTCACCTGGAATCAGCGAAGACGTTATCGGATTGATGCTTTTATTTCCCGCAATGATGCCTACCTCGAAGTCGACTGGCCCGAGCGAATTGGGCAGGCTCGACGGGGCAGTGCCTAGCTGGGCACCAGCAGGACCGTTGATAAGATGAAATAGCTGAAATTTTGATAAATGATCTACCAGTTCACTACCCGCGTTGGGCGGCG
>CAZJEJ010000006.1:34084-39330 GCA_964544945.1 uncultured Gammaproteobacteria bacterium
CCTACCTGAAACCCTACGGACTATTTTTTCCAGCCGAAGTATCGACAGCGTCACGCGCAACTATCGGTGGTATGGTCGCAACCGATGCGTCCGGGAAAGGCTCACGTATCTATGGCAAAACCTCCGCCTATATCGAACAACTCGATGTTGTGTTGGCCGATGGTTCGGAATACCAGGTCAAGGCAACCCCCGTCGATAAACTGGGGCTGACAGGCGAACAGTCGTTCGGCGATCGTTTGCAATATGAAGTTTATCGGGCGGTGAAGCAGCACCGTGAAGAAATCGACCGGGTGTTTCCCGATCTTAACCGTGGGTTGACAGGGTATAATCTGAAACAGGTGCTCGGCGATGACGAGCAGTTTCGTATGAGTTACCTGTTGGCCGGTTCCGAGGGGACGCTGGCCTTTACTCGTTCGATCACGCTGCGGTTGTTGCCAATACCGAAACATAAAGCATTGCTCGTGGTTCTCTACGACGACTATTTAAAGGCTTTGCGTCACGTCGCGAAATTATGCGAATTAGAGCCGGCCGCGATTGAAATTATCGATGACAAGATCATCCAGCAGGCGCAGCGCGATATCATCTGGCAGGAAATCGAAGCGGTGTTCAAGAACCAACCGCTAGGCCAGTCGCTCAAGGCGATGAATTTTGTCGAAATCATCGCAAATGATGAAGCCTCGCTACAGCAACAGTGCGATAAATTAAGTACCCATGTCGAACGCAGCGCCGAAGCATTTGGCGTAGTGTCGATGCTAGTAGAAACTGACCCGGCCTCGATGGCCTCACTGTGGAACTTGCGCAGCCGTTCGGTGGGGTTGCTTGCCATGCTGGAAGGAAAAACACAGGGTCTGGCCTTTGTCGAGGATTCGACTGTGCCGCAACAATACCTGGTCGACTACGTCGAGAAATTTCGCGCTATCCTGGACGATCATCAAATCGAGTATGCGATGTACGGCCACGCAGATGTCGGTTGCCTGCATGTACGCCCGATGCTGGACATGACCCAACAGGCTGACCGCGACATGATCCGAAGCATTACAGATCGTGTGGCAGCACTGGTGAAGCGTTACGGTGGCCTGTTGTGGGGAGAGCACGGCCGAGGGTTTCGCGGAGAGTATTCACCCCTGTTTTTTGGCGAACATCTAATGCCGGTGCTGCAACAGATCAAGACCGCATTCGACCCCAACAATATATTTAACCCTGGAAAGCTGACGGTGCCGCAAGGTAGCCCGATGGCGGTGGAAAGAATTGACGAAGTACCGTTTCGAGGTAGTTTTGACGAACAGATCAAACCCGACTGGAGTGTCCGCTACCAGGCTGCGATTGCGTGTAACGGTAACGCCGCCTGTTTTAACTGGCAACTCGACGACGCAATGTGCCCCTCTTACAAGTTAACGAAAGACAAAACCCTGTCGCCTAAGGGAAGGGCTGCGATGTTGCGCGAGTGGGCGAGGCTGGTATCAACCGAAACCGATAATGCAGCGATAGCATCTCTCGAAACTGAAATTTTCCGCTCGCTCAATGCCTGCCTTTCCTGCAAGTCATGCGCTTATACCTGTCCGCTGAATGTCGATATACCCGAACTGAAATCATTGTTCCTTGAGCACTTTTACGAGCATCATGAGCGCAAACCACGGGATTGGCTAATGGCGAATCTGGAGGGCCTGGCTCGAATAGCGAGGATAGCGCCTGGCCTTGCGAATTTACTTTTACAGTGTCGGTTCGGTTCGGCATTGATGAAATGGCTATTCCAGTTTATCTCGCCGCCGCGTTTTTCGGTTTCACTAAAAGCAGGTCTCAGGCGCCGAAAAGCGATATGCCTAAAGTTGAATAATTTCCCGACCGACCATTCTTACGACGATAAAACACTGATTCTGCTACCAGACAGCTTTAATACGAATTTTGGCTCTGAAGTGCTGCTCGCTGCCTACGACCTGCTGGGAAGACTGGGTTTCACTGTCTTACTCGCACCCGTACTGGACAACGGTAAAGCACTGCATGTCAGGGGTTATCGAACCGAGTTTAAGCGACTGGCTGATCGACATGTGGAACAAATGCAGCAACTCGCGGCCACCGGATTACCGCTCGTCAGTGTCGAGGTGGTCACGCGTTTAATGCACGAAAAAGAATACGCTGAGATTTTGCAAGCGCCACCGGATTATCGGGTCTGGTCAATAGAAAGCTGGTTGGCGCAGCAAATAAAAGCGGGTCATCTTAACGCGGTGTCGGTACGCAAGCTACCCGAAGCCGATAAACAGGATTATCTGTTGCTGTCCCACTGCATGGAGCAAAGCGCGGATCGGCAATCGGCCCAGGATTGGCAGGTGGTATTTGAGTTTTTGGGGTTATCGCTAACTACCCGTTTCGCAGGTTGCTGTGGCATGGCGGGCCTGTTCGGGCACGAAAGCGAGAATCAACAAATGTCTAAAGGAATATTTAATCTTAACTGGCAGCGTATCGCGGATAATCATAGCGGCAAGTTACTGGCGAGTGGGTTTTCGTGCCGAGCCCAGCTGGAAAGGCGTGGGTTTCAGGTGCAGCATCCACTGATGCTGCTAAGCGAGATCAAATTTGCTCCATGAGCCTTTGTATCGCGGTTTCAAATTTTCCTCCGCTTTGGTAACGTTTGCTGGTCTCCTTATGTAGTGCCTTATTGATCAATTTGCTCACACCAGGTGGCAAGCCCTTTCTAAACTGGCGTACATCTGGATGCTTTTCGTTGGCTATCCGGTACATCAGGTTCGTCAGGGAATCGCCGATAAAAGGTAATTCTCCGCTTAATAGCTGGTACAGGGTGACGCCGAGTGAAAATATATCGGAACGTCCGTCAACTCGATCCCCGGACAGTTGCTCGGGCGACATATAGGAAGGGCTGCCGAGAATGGTGCCGGTCCTGGTCAAACCGGCACCGCTTAGATGAGCGATTCCAAAGTCGGTTACTTTCAGTGTCCCGCCGACGGGGTCATACATGATATTGGCTGGTTTGATATCGCGGTGTACCACGTTTTGCTGGTGCGCATAATCCAGGGCATTCGCCACCTTCATGGTTAATTCGCAAACAGTTTTAAGTGGGAGTAGATTATCGCTATTGCAATAATCTAACAGATTGCCCCCTTTTAGGTAGTTCATTGCGATATAGCACAAATCCTGATCTTCACCGACATCGTATATGGTTACGATGTTGGGATGGTTGAGTCGTCCGGCGGTTTCGGCTTCGCGGAAAAACCGTTTTTTCGCTTCTTCCAGCTGGTTGCCTTCAAACTCCTGCGACAAAATCATCGTTTTGATAGCCACGGTTCGATCGATTTTTGGATCATGCCCCAGGTAAACCATACCCATCGCGCCCTTGCCAAGCTCACTATCGATTTGATAGCGACCCAGCATGGGTTTTTGTAACCCGGATTTATTGAGGATGAGTGTAGCGCTGGCCGAACCCGTAGCGCTATTACCAAGCACCAGAACATCCGCCATTTCCTGGTTTCGATTGACCCGCTCATCGATGTCCTGATAGCGCCTGTTGTATTCTCTGATATGCGTGAATACAGTTACCGCCTTGTTAAACTGCCTTTTGCGCTCGTAGTCGAGCCCGAGGCCGTACAGAGTGTCGAGCAAAGAAGCATCAATTGTGCAGCGACGATACTGCTCAAAAGCCTGATCCAGCAGACCCTGCGATTGAAACGATTGACCTATGGTACGACTTGCATCGGACAATTCAGCCTTGACGCCGCTCATCCTGGTTTCAAAGGAATGTTTTACCCCAAGAACCAGGTGTCCGATCAGTAATGCCATCATTGGTAACGCCAGGGGTATCCAGGTCGAACTCGATATCATCGCGATAAAATGGATATTGATCAGAATAATCAGTACCAGGATGCTCAGAGCCAGGCCCGTTTCAACCCCGAAACGTGGCAGGATAAGCACCAGGTATAGACCGATTGCCAGGATGAATAGAATTTTTACCATGTCGGCCCAATCGGGAATGATATAGAGATCGCCGTTTAGAATAGCGGAGGTTTGATGGGCAGCTACCATTACGGGCGCCATCGAGGTTCCCAGCGGCGTTTCGAATAAATTGACCTGTTGTCGGGCGGTGAGGCCGATCAGTACTGTTTTATTTCGAAATGCGGCGGGTTTTACCTGATTATTCAACACATCCAGGATCGAATAAACCTCGAAGGGAGGTTGACCGTCTTTTTCTGCATAGAAACTTGGATAGATGTTAAATCTGCCATCGGTTTTTAGTTGAAAACCCCGTAATGCAATACCACTGGTTAGATCGAGTCGAATATCCTGTATTCCAAGTCCCTTGCTTCGGGCTGCCATGATGAGTGGGAATGAGGGTAAATAAATATCTCCGCTGCGAATAACGAGTGGTTCCCTACGCGCACTTTCGCCTTTTGGAACAGCCAGTCGAATATGTCCAAGCGCACCGACGTATTTACGAAACTCAGCAATCGGTGGAAAAATAAGCCCGGCTACGGGAACCGGTTCAGAGCTAAGCCAGCCCAATGAGGGCTGATTCATACCCTCGACTTTCCTGAGGCCATAACGTCGCAAGTTGTGGGTCAGCGAAGTTTGCCCCTGCTGGGCAACACTCCCTGAAAGATGGTAGGGTGCGGCCATGACAATCCGTCCGGAGCGCCGTAAGCTGCTCGCGAATGCCTGGTCGGGATCAAGGTCGGCCTCTAGCTTTTTAAGCAATTTTCGGGTGGTACTGCTGCTAGCCTTCAATCTTTTTTTGAGTTGCTTGAATGACTCCAGATTTCGACCTCCTTGCCTGGAATCAAACGGCAGGGCATAACCGATAACTTTAGGCCGCGCCGCAACAATTTTCTGTGTCACGTTAGCCATGATGTCTCGTGACCAGGGCCAACTCCCCATTTCCTGCAGTGCTGCATTGTCGATAGCAACCACAACGATATTTTTATTAGGAGTACGTGCGGGTGACAGACGAACCCCGAGGTCATAGGCGATATTGTCGAGCTCGGTAAGCTTACCGCTAGTAGCAATGCCCAGGAAAAACAGCACCACTAACAACCCGATGAACCAGTCTTTTTTTAAATATGAAAATCTCACGTATTATTTCTTCTTATGGCGATCCTGGATCCTGGCAAGTCAACACACACAATCGATTCAATTCTCCGACATGCAATCCATTCATCGAATTTCAATTGCTCGTGGGGCTATACAGAATTTAGCACATTCGGGGCAGCTTATTGAAGATAATGGAAAAGAATTAGCAAAGA